>CALXZU010000029.1 GCA_944393325.1 uncultured Clostridia bacterium | reverse complement strand
AAGGAGGAATTAAAATGTCAGGACACAGTAAATGGCACAACATACAAGCAAAGAAAGGAAAAGCAGATGCAGCAAGAGGAAAAATTTTTACAAAATTAGGTAGAGAATTAGTAATTGCAGTAAAAGAAGGTGGACCAGATCCGGAAAGCAATTCAAAATTAAGAAATGTTATAGCAAAATGTAAGGCAGCAAATATGCCAAATGATACAATAAACAATGCATTAAAAAAAGCATCAGCAAGTAATGAAAATTATGAAGAAATTACATATGAAGGTTATGGACCAAATGGAGTTGCAGTAATAGTTGAAGCTGCAACAGATAATAAAAATAGAACAGCAGCAGATGTAAGACATGTCTTTGATAGGGCAGGAGGAAATTTAGGAACAAGTGGATGCGTATCATATATGTTTAACAAAAAAGGAGTAATTATTATAGAAAAAGAAACTACAACAATGGATGAAGAAGAATTGATGATGCTTGCAATAGAAGCAGGTGCAGAAGATTTTAAAACATTAGATGAAGTATATGAAATAACAACAGAACCAACTGATTTTTCTAATGTTCATGATAAATTAGAAGAAGCAGGATTAGAATTTTTAGAAGCAGAAATACAAATGGTTCCTACAACAACTGTAAAATTAGATGAAAAAGGTTCTGAAAGAATGGAAAGACTAATTGAAAACTTAGAAGATTTAGATGATGTTTCTAATATTTATCACAACTGGGAGGAATAATATTAAAGAAAGTTATTATTTTATTTTACGGGGGATAAAGTTATGAAGAATAAGAAAAAAATAGTTACAATCTTAATTGTAGTTTCAGTGATTATAATATTAATAGCAATAGGGCTTTTCATTTTTTTAGGAACAGATTTGTTTAAAAGTAATAAAACTCTATTTTTAAAATATGGAATGAGTTTAAGTGGAAAAAATAATAGTTTTATAGAAAAAGATATAATAAATTATTATGAAAAACTTGCACAAACACCATTTGAAAATGATACTACTTTTAATGTATACTATGAAGGCTTAGAAGAAACAGAAGACAAATTAATGGAAGAATTTAATATAACATCAAAAGGTAAAATAGACATAAAAAATCAAATTGTTGAAGAAAATTTGAATGTTAATTATTCGCCAGAAGTTACATTACCAGTTAATTTAAGATTTGTAGATGGACTTTTAGGCTATCAGATAGAAGAATATATTGGTAGTAAATATATTGTTGATGACACAGGAAATACTATTGATTTATCAGCTATAACATCTACATCTACTTCATCAAATGAATTATCTGAAGAAGATGTAAAAAATATTATAATAAAATATGGACAAATTGTTTTAGACCAATTACCAGAAGAGAACTTTTCAAAAGAAGAAAGTGATAGTGGTAATATTTACAAATTATCAATATCTAATATAGATATAAACAATATAGCAAATGCAATTGTAGAGGCATTAAAACAAGATGCAGATACAATGGAAAAATTAAATTTAAATAATAACACCTTAAATAGTATTTCAAGAAACTTACAAAGTGGAAGTAGTAGAGAACAAGAAGAAGAAAATCTTGTAACAATTTCTCTATATAAAAAATCTGGAATAATAAACAAAATAGAATTAATAGTTTCTGATGAATATACAATTTCACTTGAAAAAACATCTGAAAATGGAGTGTTAGAATATAAATTAATGATCTATCCTAATAATGATGAAGGTAGTTTAGAATTTTCTATATCATATAATGGTTTATCAACATTACAAAATATAGAAGAAAAATATGCTGTAAAATTTGATAAAGGTCAAGGAGAAATATATCAAGAATTTCATTTAGACAATAAAGTTAATTTTATAGACAGTCTATATGTAGAAAGTTTTAATAGCGATAATGCTGTTATATATAGCGAATATGATGATGACCAATTGGAGAGTTTTATAGATACAGTAGATAACAGAATGGAACAAGTAAACCAAATGCAAATGGAACAATTAGGAGTAGATGAAACACAAAATCCGTTAAGTATAGTAGGTTCAGTACTTACTTTTGGTAAAACACCTTCTGAAATGGATGATGAATTCGAAGAAATGAATATAAATAGTTTTAATGCTAAATTTGAAATGTATGAAGGAACAAATTTGCAGGGAACTACTGTAAGAGGTTTACTTACAACTATTGCTAGTAATAATGGCATACAAGATGCAAATAGTCAACAATATTCAGGTTTATCAATAAGTAGTACTAGTGAATCATATTTAATAGAAGAAATTAATTTTAATGGAGAAGAATATGAGGTTAATCAACAAAATATTGCAGCCTTAAAAGAAGAAATTGTAGCAGAAAATTATTATAAAGTTGAATTTGAAAAAAATCCAGACACAGGAGTAATTTATAGAGTTGTTATAAATCAAAAATAAATAAAAATTAAAAATGACAAAAAACTATGCAATGTTTTCTGTCATTTTTCTTATGTATTCACCAATTTCTTCATCAGATAATTGTAGTTCATTAATCAATTTCCTTAATATATCTCTTCTTGGTAAATCTTCTTCTTTATCAATTCTTACATACTGCCTCAAACTTATTTCTAATATACGTGACATTTGTTCTTGTGTATATCCCATTAATTTCCTTTTTTCTTTTATCATAAAACCACCTTGATTACTATAATTAAAATAATTATGTCATAAAAATATGTGATTTTGTATCGACATTTAATGACACGATATACATAAATAAAAATTTATTAGTAAAGTAATAAATATAATAATTATTTAAACTAAAAAAATAGAAATAAAAATTAAAACTAATGTCTATTAATATCTTAAGTAAAAATTAATAAATCCTCTATTTTTTATTAATAAAATCTGTGGTATACTATTTATGAAGAAAATAAAAGTAGGAGGAAGTCATGTATAATATATTAGTAGTAGATGATGATAAAGAAATAGTAGGAGCAATAGAAATCTATCTAAAAAACGAAGGGTATAACATATTAAAAGCATATAATGGAGAAGAAGCATTAAATGTAGTTAATTCAAATAAAATACATTTAATAATATTAGATATAATGATGCCAAAAAAAGATGGATTAGAAACATTAGAAGAGTTAAGAAAAACAAAAAATATACCTGTAATATTATTATCAGCAAAATCAGAAGACTATGATAAAATAGGAGGGTTAAATCAAGGAGCAGATGACTATATAACAAAACCATTTAATCCATTAGAACTAATCGCAAGAGTAAAATCATTATTAAGAAGATATTTAGACTTAGGCTCAATGAAAAAAGAAAACGAAAGTAATGTATATAAAACAGGAGGACTAGTAGTAGATGATGACACAAAAAAGGTAATAGTAGATGGAAAAGAAGTAAAACTAACAGCAACAGAATTTAATATATTAAAATTCTTACTTGCAAATAAAGGAAAAGTATATTCAATACCAGAAATTTACGAAAATGTATGGAATGAAGAAGGATTTGGAGCAGAAAATATAATAGCAGTACATATACGTCACATAAGAGAAAAAATAGAAATAAACCCAAAAGAACCAAGATACTTAAAAGTAATATGGGGAGTTGGGTATAAAATAGAAGATGAAAAGTAGGAGGTGTTTTCTTTGGATTTAAGGACGTCAAAATTATTAAAAGTAATATCATATATATTATTACCGATATTTGTACTAATAATAGGAATAAGCATATTTCACTTAGCATTTTTAGAAGAATATGGAAATACAGAAAGTACAAAATTTATTGATACAGAAATGTTTGCACATAATTATTTATATTATATAGCAGATAATATAGAAAATGCATATAATCAAGAAAACAACGCAACAGAAATGTATATGGAATTAGAAGATGCATCAGGCAACAAAATATATTACTTAGACAGAAATTATATGTATAGTTATTATAACGGAATAAATGAATATATAGACTTTATAATAAAAGATAAAAATACAAATGCAATATATACAAATATGAAAACAGATGACTATAATAAAGAAATAGAAAATATGGAAAATTCAACAAGATATTGGAATTGTGTAGATGGAAATATAGAAACAAATATAGATTATATAAACAATAATAATATAAAATATAATTCACAATATATGTTTTCAGAATTAGATGGTAGCATGTATTCAGTATCAGATAGAATAACAGGATATGAAATATACAGTAAATATAACGAAAACAAAACACGGAAGTACATTTACAAATTATAAAATAATAGAAGGAATATACGAATTTTGCCTAGAAAATAGAGAATTGCCAATAGTACTATTACCAACAAGTGTATTATTTACATTTATAATAGCAATATATTTATTATGGGCAATAGGATATGAAAAAAATCAAAAAGAAATACAATTAAGCTATGTAGACAGATTACCATATGAACTGGTAATACTTGCGTGGGCAGTCTTAATTACAATATTTTTAAGCATAGCGATAGAATGTTTAAACATAGGAAATTATATAACAATAATAATAGCACTTGTATTATATTTTATATGCTATATAATATGTGCAATAACAGGTATAACAACAATAAAAAGAATAAAGAAGAGAGAATTTATAAAAAGTTTCTTTATATATAAAATGGGAAACTGGTGCTATAAGAAAATTAGAAAATGGTTAAATATTATAAACGAAAAAGCAACAGAACAAAAAAGACTATTTTGGTATTATCTATTATTTATAATAATAAGTGTAGCCTTGGCAAGTTTATTCTATACAGGAATAGCAATATTATTATTAATAGGATTTTGGATATGGACATATTATAAATTAAAAGTATATATAATAAACCAAGATAAAATAAAAGAAGCATTAAGAAATATATATGAAGGAAAAAATGATATAAACTTAAATGAAAATGAACTACAAGGAGTATTAAAAGAAATGTCTGTATATGTAAATGACATAGCAAGTGGATTTTCAAATGCAATAAGTGAAAGCCTAAAATCAGAAAGACTAAAAACAGAATTAATAACAAATGTGTCACATGATATAAAAACACCATTAACATCAATAATAAATTATGTAGATTTATTAAAAAAAGAAAATATACAAAATGAAAAAGTAAAAGAATATATAGATATTTTAGACAAAAAATCACAAAGACTAAAAAAATTAACAGAAGATTTAGTAGAAGCATCAAAAGTATCATCAGGAAATGTAAAACTAAATTTAGAAGATATTAATTTAAAAGAATTATTCAATCAGACAATAGGAGAATTTAAAGATAGATTTGAAGAAAAGAGCCTAAAGATAGAAACAACAGTTCCTGAAAAAGATATCAAAATAAGAGCAGATAGTAGATATCTATATAGAATAATAGAAAATCTATTTAGCAATATAACAAAATACGCACAAGAAAATTCAAGAGTATATATAGATATCGAAGAAAAAGAAAAAATTGAAAATAAAAACGAAAACGGACAAAAAGAGAATAGAAGATATGTAAATATTAGTATAAAAAACATATCAAAAGAAAAGCTAAATATAAGTTCAGATGAATTAATGCAAAGATTTGTAAGAGGAGATAAATCAAGATATACAGAAGGAAGCGGATTGGGGCTTTCAATAGCAAAAAGTCTAACAGAATTACAAGAAGGAAAATTTGATATAACAATAGATGGAGATTTATTTAAAGTAGAAATAGAATGGAGGGATTAGGGACATTTACTTTGCACACATTTGTGTCATATTTGGGACAGACCTTTAATATAGATGTGTCCCAACTGCTTGTTTTCGAGCAAAAGGAAACGTCCCCAAAGTATGAAAATTGCAAAGATAATTGAAGAAAATGGCGGAAGGCTTTATTTAGTTGGTGGAGCAGTTCGTGACAAAATAATAGGGAGAAAAAGTTATGATAAAGATTATTGCGTAACTGGTTTAAATAGTGATGAGTTTTCGTCACTATTTCCTATGGCTAAATTAGATGGAAAAGCATTTCCTGTGTTTAGAATGAATGGTTCAGAATTTGCCTTAGCAAGAAAAGATAGAAAGGTTGGTTCTGGACACAAAGGTTTCGAATTTATAACTGGGAAAGAAATTACGCTAAAAGAAGATTTACAAAGAAGGGATATAACAATAAATGCAATGGCGGAAGATGTGCTAACAGGAGAACTGTTTGACTTTTTTGGTGGAAAGAAAGATATAGAAGATAGAACAATTAGAGCTATAGGAGAGCATTTTAAAGAAGATCCTTTAAGAGTTTATAGAGTGGCAAGGTTAAGTAGTGTTTTGGAATTTACTGTTGAAGACAATACAATTTCTATGATGAGTAATTTAAAAGATGAACTTAAGTTTTTATCTAAAGAAAGAGTATTTGCTGAATTCGAAAAAGCTTTAAAAAGTAACAAACCTTCTATATTTTTTGATATTTTAAGAAAAGCTGATGTTTTAGATGTGCATTTTATGCCTATTTATAAATTAATAGGAGCTCTTCAGCCTGAAAAGTATCATCCAGAAGGCGATAGTTATAATCACACAATGATTGCACTCGACAAATCTTGCAAATATACTGATGATGTAAAAATAAGATTTAGTGTACTTGTTCATGATTTAGGAAAAGGAGAAACGCCAAAAGAAGAATATCCACATCATATTGGACATGAGGAAAAAGGAGAAGAGGTTGTAAGAAAGTTTTGTTCTTTTTTAAAAATACCAAATTCTTGGAAAAAATGCCGGAATTGTAGCTTGTAAAGAACATATGAGAGGAGGAATTTTTAGTAAAATGAAAGCCTCTAAAAAAGTGGATTTTTTAGAAAGAGTAGATAAATCCTATTTAGGCTTAGAAGGACTTCAAATAGTTGTTGATTGTGATAAAGGTGGAAGGACAAATAATGATTTAAATTTTGTAAATATTGGAAGAAGATGTTTAGATACTATTAATGCACAGTATGTAAAAGAAAAATATAATTTAGAACCTGGAGTGTTACTTGGAAAAAAATTAAGAGAAGAAAGAATTTCGTGGATGAAAAAATTTGACAAAATAGCTAAAAAATGACATAATAGGAAAAGTTAAAATTATGAAAAGAGGTACTAAAAAATGAACAAATACTATTTTACATCAGAAAGTGTAACAGAAGGACACCCAGACAAATTATGTGATACAATATCAGATTGTATATTAGACGGATATTTAAATTTAGATAAAAATGCAAGAGTAGCAGTAGAGACGTTTGTGTCAGGAAATACAATAACAATTGCTGGACAAATAACGGCAAATGGAGAAATAGATATTGAAAAATTAGTAAGGGAAAAAATTAAAGAAATCGGCTATGATAATGAAAAAACTGATATGGATTACAGAACATGTAAAATTAATATAAACATAACAAAACAAAGTCCAGATATTGCAAAGGGAGTAGATATAGGGGGCGCAGGAGATCAAGGTATAATGTTTGGTTATGCATGTTCTGATACTTGTGAATATATGCCATATGCAATTTCTATTGCTCATAAATTAGCTAAAAGATTAACCGAAGTTAGAAAAAATAAAATTTTGGACTATTTGAGACCAGATGGAAAAACACAGGTAACAGTAGAGTATGAAAATGATATACCTAAAAGAATAGAGACAATTTTAATATCTACTCAACATTTAGAAAATGTAACTCAAGATAAATTAAAAGAAGATATAACTAATGAAGTAATTAAAGCTGTTATACCAGAAAATATGATAGATGAAAATACCAAAATATATGTAAATCCAACAGGCAGATTTGTAATAGGAGGACCGTTAGGAGATACTGGATTAACTGGTAGAAAGATAATAGTAGATACATATGGTGGATATTCACGTCATGGAGGAGGTGCTTTTTCAGGAAAAGATCCAAGTAAAGTAGATAGGTCTGCTACATATATGCTTAGGCATATCGCTAAAAATCTTGTTGCAAATGATTATTGTAAAAAATGTGAAATACAAATATCTTATGCAATAGGTATGAAAGAACCTTTGTCTATTTATATAAATACATTCGGAACAAGCCAAAAATCTGAAGGAGAGTTAGTAAATCTTGTTAAAGAAAAATTTGATTTAACACCAGATGGTATTATAAAATATTTAGATTTAAAAAGACCTATATATGAGAAAACTACTAATTATGGACATTTTGGAAAAGAAAATTTACCTTGGGAAAAGATAATAAAAATGTAATAACTCACCTTAAGTAAAAATAAGAACGTTAAAATAAACTAATTAGTAATTGACATGATGTGAGATTAGTGCTAAAATTTATTGGATTCATGATAGAAGAGGCTCTATAAGTATTAAAGATAAATATCAAAAATACATAAAGAACCTAAATTTCTGCAATTGGCTTAAATAGGAGGAGGCAAAAAAAATGCAGAAAAGAATTGCTGAAGAGTGTGTAGAAAAAGAAGTTGAAAAATGGGGGGTCGAAACAGCAAGAAATATTAAAAGTATATTAGGTCTTTTTATCGGACAAGAAAGACCGAATGAAGACTATAATGCACTTGTAAGTCTCAAGGATTATCCGAATTATATCCTTCGCGGTAAGACAAGAGATATGATTATAAACGGTCTTCTCACAGATGATAATATTAGAAATCAAATCATAGATTTCTATAAAAACAAGTATGATAGCATGAAAAGGATATCAAGGATAACAGGAAATAATACACCTATTTGGGTAGTTATACAGTCAAAGAAACTTGAAAATAGAAAGGTTTACCCCTTTGTTATGAAAACTCCGGATTATACACGCTATATTATACTAGCAATTAATGTAATCGAATAATCGATCTATAAACCTAAGGATTTAAGTTTTCTTAAATTTCTTAGGTTTTATAGTTTTTGCAAAAAAAGTTAAAATATGATACAATTATATTATAGCGAAAGCTATAAGTATAGGTACTAACAGAAAGGTTAGAAGACGATGGAACTTAAGAAAGAAGATTACTTGAGGGATGACTTTGATGCACATGAAACGTGCAAAAGCAAAGACGAGCTAGGCAAAGGCTATGAGTATTCTGGTTGGGTTATTAACCCGATGACGACTCAAAGGTTTTTTGTTTACACTCCTTCGAATAGGAGCGATGCTTCGAAGCATACCCAGTATATCTTGGCTCTTTAAGTAGTACCACAGAAGATTCCTCAGATTGAAGTAGGAATCTTCTGTATTTTTTCTCGGAAATTCTTGAATATATAGGAATAAGATGTTAAAATATATATATGTTTATATAAAAGACTCTTTTTACTTAAGGAGGAAAAACATCATGTTGAAAAAAATTTTTGGAGTCGCATGGCGAGTTGGAAGATCTATAATTGTAACACTGCTTGTTTCTTCTATGTGCTTTTTGTCTCTTGTACTTTGTCTATTTATTGTTACAACTATAGTCCCTGTAGTCCTTTCAATCATAGCATATATAATGTTAGGAGTAGGGGTATTAATAATAATTGTAGGAATTCTTATCTGCAGTTATTGTGAAGTAAGAAAAGGAATAGATACATATAAAATTCTTTCAGAGAGTAACAATTTGACAGCAAAGGATGCATGGGAGAATACAAATTTTTGATTTTCTAACAAAATTTATACCAATATAAATATAAAGGTATAATAGATTAAACTCTCTTAGCTAAAATATTTAGCTAGGAGAGTTTGAATTTAAAAATCTATTTAATAATTGTTCTCTACACAAATTTTCAAAGCTATCATCTAAAGGTTTTAAGATAGTATTTTCATTATATTTTCTATCTAAAGAATATTTAATAATATAATCTGTAAGTTCAGGATTTTTAGAAAGTAGAGGACCGTGTAAATAAGTTGCAATAACATTTTTTAAGAAAAAACCTTCTACACTATCACCAAATTTATTCCCATTACCAAAAAGAACAGTACCAAAAGGAGTATCAATATCATAAGTTTGGCCTCCATGATTTTCAAAACCGATTACTTTAGTTTCTTTGTCATTTAAATTTACATTTAAAACAATATTTCCAATACATCTCTTTTTTCTATCACTAATTGATTCAGTATAGTATGGAAATATATCAAGTCCTGGTATGATATTACCATCTACACCTTTATAATATTTTCCAAATAGTTGATATGCACCACAAATTAATAAGAAAAATACCCCATCATCAATTGCTTCTTTTATCTTGTTTTTATATTTTAATAAATCCTCTGATAAAATACTTTGCTCTTGATCAGCTCCACCTCCTGCAAAAATTATATCAAAATCTTTAAAATTAGGTTCCTCATCTCCTATTGAATATGAAGCAATATTTACCTTAAATCCACGTTTTTCTAAACGATATTTTAAAACTTGGATATTTCCATAATCTCCATATAATTCCAACATATCAGGATATAAATATAATATATTTAAAAATTTCTCTTCCATCATCAAAACTCCTATAATTTTAATTCTTTTCTTGTTGGCTGTAAAGCTGTATAGTTTGCAATTATATATTTTTTAATATTTGTTTTATATAAATTTTGAACAGCATCATGTAGGTTTAAATAAGGCTCTATTTTATTTGCATCAAAACCTGATGTTTTTATTCTAATTGCAATATCATAAGCACGTTTGCCAGAGGTTATTATTCTTGATACATTATTCAAATTACTAAAATCAATATCCCATATCCAAGAAACATCAAAGCCATCTGCGATATTATCATTTAAAACAAATAATAATTCTTTTTCATCATCATCTTCATTTAAAATTCTAAGGCTTACATTACTTCCTGTAGGATTTTTAGCTAAATTTATTATAGTAGGAACACCTTTAATATTTACCTCTTCTAATCTACCATTATTTAAAACAAATTTAGATAAAGCATTTTTTACAATATCAGTATCAATATTATATAAAGAAGTACAAGCTATTACAGCAGTTAAATTATATATATTATAAATACTATTAAATCTAATCTTATAAGTTATATTATCAACATCAAAAGTTCTACTATTTAAATCAACATTAGTAGCTAATTTATAAATTGGGTTATTACCATAATCACAATTAGGGCATTTAAATTTGCCTATATGAGAATATTGATAGTATTCATATTCAAGCCTGGTTTTACAAAAAGGACAGAATTTTCCTTCACCAGCTTCTTTTTGTTCTTTAGTTGCATATTTATATCTATCAACACTAAAATAATAAATATTTTTATTATCAGGATTAGCCTTACCAAGTCTTGAAACATTAGGGTCATCACTGTTTAAAATTAGATTATTATTATATGTTTTTAAAAATTCATTAATTTTCAAAATTAAAGTCTCAACTTCACCATTTCTATCTAATTGATCTCTAAAAAAATCAAGAATAACTAATGTGTCTAAAGGAAAGTCTTGGAAAACAACTGGAATATAGCCTTCATCTACTTCAAAGACTAAAAAATCTGCTTTTATTTTACCAGTTAAAGTACAATTTTTAATAAGAGTAGAAAGTATTCCGGTTTCCATATTATTTCCCTCTATATTACTAACAACCTTTTTATCAGCGGTTTTAAGAACATAACCAATAGCATTATTTGTCATGGTTTTTCCGATTTGTTGCAGTAACAGCAATAACAGGAGATGATACTTTAAAATATTTAAAAATATCTGGATTCCATCTATAGGCAATTTTACCTAAAAAATTACCACCATGTTTACCACAAATTTTTAGAGCGATATTTAATAATTTCATAATTAATATAATAAAAAAGTTTTTCATATTATTTTTCCTTTACTAAATTATTTTTTTAGATTATATCATTTATAATATAATAAGTACATACTTTGCAAATATTTTTTGATTATATTAGTTCATATATTAAAATTTGGTTTTTATAATTAAAACAAACTAATACAAGATAGTGATATTGATTTACTAATTGATAAATAAAGAAAAATAGAAATTAAGAAATTACAAAAATTAGGAAATATTATAATATTAAAGGTAAAAAATAGGTAAAAAATAGTAAAAAAATATTTTAGAACACTTGAAATGTATTCTATTTTGTTATAAAATAAGTTCGTATAATAAAATAAAGAAAATTGTGTAAACTAATAAAAGCAAAAAAAGGAGGATTTTTGAAATGAGTAAAAAAACAGTTAAAGACATTGATTTGAAAGGAAAAAGAGTTTTAGTAAGATGTGATTTTAATGTACCATTAGATGAAAATGGAAATATTACAGATAATACAAGAATAGTAGCTGCATTACCAACTATAAAATATTTGCTAGAAAATAATTGCAGTGTTATTTTATGCTCACATTTAGGAAGACCAAAAGGAGAATTTAATGAAAAATATTCTTTAAAACCAGTTGCAAAAGAATTATCAAGATTATTAGAAAAGCAAGTAATTATGTCAAAAGACGTAATAGGAGAAGACACAAAGAAGAAAGTTGCTGAATTAAAACAAGGTGAAATTTTATTATTAGAAAATGTAAGATTTCATAGAGAAGAAACAGATAATGATCCTGAATTTAGTAAAGCTTTAGCAAGTTTAGCAGAAATATATGTAAATGATGCATTTGGAGCAGCACATAGAGCACATAGTTCAACAGTAGGAGTTGCAGAATACTTACCAGCAGTATCAGGATTTCTAATAGAAAAAGAATTAAAATTCTTAGGAGGAGCTTTGGAAAATCCAGAAAGACCATTTATGGCAATACTTGGAGGAGCAAAAGTTTCAGATAAAATAGGAGTAATAGATAGTCTATTAGAAAAAGTGGATACATTAATGATAGGTGGAGGAATGGCATATACATTCTTCAAAGCACAAGGATATGGTGTAGGAAATTCAATTTGTGAAGAAGATAAATTAGACCTAGCTAAAGAATTAATGGAAAAGGCAAAAACTAAAGGAGTAAAATTAATGCTTCCAATAGACACTAAAATAGGAAAAGAATTTAAACCAGACACAGAAAGCAAAACAGTATCATGGACTGAAATACCAGATGGTTGGGAAGGTTTTGATATTGGAGAAAAAACAATAGAAATGTATCAAGAAGAATTAAGAAAAGCAAAAACAGTAGTATGGAATGGTCCAGTAGGATTATTTGAATTTGATCAATTTGCAATAGGAACAAATGCAATAGCAAAAGCATTATCAGAATTAACAGATGCAACAACAATAATAGGAGGAGGAGACTCAGCAGCAGCAGTTAAAAAAGCAGGATTGCAAGACAAAATGACACATATATCAACAGGTGGTGGAGCTTCACTAGAATTCTTAGAAGGTAAAAAATTACCAGGAATAGAATGCTTACAAGATAAATAATTAATTAATATATAAAGTAAAATAAGAAAGAAGGTATTGTTATGAGAAGAAAAGTAATAGCAGGAAACTGGAAAATGAACATGCTTCCAGGAGAAGCAATAGAAATGATAAATGAGTTAACACCACTTGTAAAAGACACTGAAAATGAAGTAATATTATGTGTTCCATATACAGATTTATTTTATGCACTTTTAACAGCACAAAATACAAATATAAAAATAGGAGCACAAAATATGCACTTTGAAGAAACAGGTGCATATACAGGTGAAATTTCAGGAAAAATGTTAAAATCAATAAATGTAGAATATGTAATAATCGGACATTCAGAGAGAAGACAATATTTTGCAGAAACAGATGAAACAGTAAATAAAAAAATAAAAGCAGCATTTAAATATGGTTTAAAACCAATAGTATGTGTTGGAGAAACATTAGAACAAAGAGAAGCAGGAAAAGCTGTAGATATAATTACAAAACAAACAGAACTTGCATTAGAAGGATTGACAAATGACCAAGTAGAAAATACTATAATAGCATATGAACCAATATGGGCAATAGGAACAGGAAAGACAGCTACAAGCGAAGATGCAAATAATTCAATAAAAGAAATAAGAAATAAAATAGCTGAAATTTATGGACAAGAAACAGCATCAAAAGTTATAATACAATATGGTGGAAGTGTAAAATCAGGAAATAGCAAAGAATTGTTCAATATGTCTGATATAGATGGAGGCTTAGTAGGAGGAGCAAGCCTAAAAGCTGAAGAATTTAGCAAAATAGTAAATTATGATAAATAGATGTTTTTTTGAAGTAAGTTCAAAAACAGCAAGAAAAGGATGGTAGAAAGATGAAAGATAAATTAACTATGCTAATGATATTAGATGGTTTTGGAATAAATCCAAATAAAGATGGCAATGCAATAAAACTTGCCAAAACACCTAATATTGATAAACTAATGAAAAAGTATCCAAATACACAAATAAGAACAAGTGGATTAGCAGTAGGATTACCAGAAGGACAAATGGGAAATTCAGAAGTTGGACATACAAACATAGGAGCAGGAAGAATAGTATATCAGGAATTAACCAGAATAACAAAATCAATAGAAGATGGAGATTTCTTTACTAATCCAGAATTTATTGCGGCAATTGATAATTGTAAGAAAAATAATTCAAAATTACACATTCTTGGTTTGTTATCAGATGGTGGAGTACACAGCCATATACGTCATTTATATGGGTTATTAGAAATGGCAAAAAGAAGAGATTTTGAAGATGTATATGTACATTGTTTCTTAGACGGAAGAGACACACCACCAGCATCAGGAGAGAGCTATATTATGAAACTACAAGATAAAATGAAAGAAAAAGGAATAGGAAAGATAGCAAGTATATCTGGTAGATTTTATAGTATGGATAGAGATAAAAGATGGGAAAGAATAAAAAAAGCATATGATGTATTAGTAAATGGAGAAGGAAACAAAGCTGGAAGCACAATAAAAGCAATAGAAGATTCATATCAAAAAGAAGTATTTGATGAATTTGTAGAGCCAACAGTAATTTGTAATGGAGAAGAACCAATAGCAACAATAGGAAAGAATGATTCAGTAATATTCTTTAATTTTAGACCAGATAGAGCAAGACAAATAACAAGAACATTAGTAGATCCAGAATTCAATGAATTTGATACTAAAAAAGATTTAGGGCTATATTTTGTATGTTTTACAAGTTATGATGAAACAATGCCAAATGTTCACATAGCATTTAAAAAGGAACAATTGAAAAATACATTTGGAGAATATATAAGTAAACTAGGTTATACACAACTTAGAATAGCAGAAACAGAAAAATATGCACATGTAACTTTTTTCTTCAATGGAGGAGAAGAAAAACAATATCCAGGAGAAGACAGAATATTAGTACCATCCCCAAAAGTAGAAACATATGATATGAAACCTGAGATGAGTGCATATGAAGTTACAGATAAAGTATTAGAAGCAATAAATAAAGATAAATATGATACAATAATACTAAATTATGCAAATACAGACATGGTTGGACACACGGGAAGCTTGCCTGCTGCAATAAAAGCAGTAGAAGCAGTAGATGAATGTGTTGGAAAAGTAGTAAAACTAGTAGAGGAAAAACAAGGAAACATGATTATCACAGCAGACCATGGAAATGCAGAACAAATGATAGATTATAAAACTGGAGAGCCACATACAGCACATACAACAAATCCAGTACCAATAATATTAGTAACACAAAATGAAAAATTAAAACTAAAAGAAGATGGAAAATTGGCAGATTTAGCACCAACAATGCTTGACTTAATGAATATAGAAAAACCAGAGGAAATGACAGGAGAAAGTTTATTAAATAAGGAATAAAAGGTAAAAAGGAATGTTAAATCACACAAAAAAGATAAAAGAAATGTATGAAGATATACAAAGAAGATTGTATTATATGATACCAGAAAAATGGGAAAAATTATATTTATATAGCTCAGTAATAGATATGCCAAATGGTGACAAAAAAGGTGAATTGTATTTTTATTATATTCCTAAAGGTATATTAAAAAAGAAACCTGTAAATGTATATGAAATACCTAATAAATTTAATTTAGATGAAAGTGATTATTTGAAATTAGTAGGTATTTTATATACAAAAATAAAAAAGCTACGAGAAGAATTTAGAAAATCAGAAACAGGTGGATTATGGTCAAATATAACAATGTCAATAGAAAATAATAGATTTAAAGTAGAATATAATTATGAAGATTTAAATCATAGTGACTTTAATAGTTATGAAAGACATATAATATGGAGATATGAATATTTGGGAATAGGGGAAGAACAAGTAGGTAAAAAAGATAGGGAAATACTAAAAAGATATCTACTTGGTCCAAAAATGATAAGAAGAAAAGAAAAATATGAAACAGGTATATATATAAGTGATGTAGAAAATAAAATAGCATATAATACAGACGAAACACCAGTCAATAGGAATAACAATAGCGGTAATAATAGTGACAATAATATTGGTAATAGCAAAGAAATGCAACAAATAAATAGCATAAAAAAAGAAGATGGAAAAGAAAGTTTAGAAAAAAATAAATCAAGAAAAAACCAACTATTATTATCAGAAGAACAAATAAAAAAATATGAAGAAAAATATAAAAAACAACATAAAAACTAAAAATAAAAAAGTATATAATGTTTTTAACTTTTTAGGGTGTCCCTAAAATTAAATAGATATATAATAAGAAAAAATGAAACAATGAAAGGAGCAATTAAAATGACTTATTCAAAAGAATTAGAAAATATGTGCTATGTTCGTAAAGGAGTAGACCACGGACCAGCACCAATACCAGAAGAAGGAAAATGGGTAAAAGCAAAAGAAATAAAAGACATATCAGGCCTAACACATGGTGTGGGATGGTGTGCACCACAACAAGGAGCTTGTAAATTAACATTAAATATAAAAGATGGAATTATACAAGAAGCATTAATAGAAACATTAGGATGTTCAGGAATGACACATTCAGCAGCAATGGCTGGAGAAATATTAACAGGAAAAACAATATTAGAAGCATTAAATACAGACTTAGTATGTGATGCAATAAATACAGCAATGAGAGAATTATTCTTACAAATAGTATATGGAAGATCTCAAACAGCATTTTCAGAAGGAGGGCTTCCAGTAGGAGCAGGACTTGAAGACTTAGGAAAAGGACATACATCACAAGTTGGAACAATCTATTCAAGTACATTAAAAGGACCAAGATATTTACAATTAACAGAAGGTTATATCTTAGAATTAGGATTAGATAAAGATGATCAAATTATAGGATATAAATATGTACATACAGGAAAAATGATGGATAGTATTAAAAAAGGTGTAGACCCAATGGAAGCAATAGAAAAAGCAACAGGAACATATGGAAGATTTGATGAAGCAGTAAAAACAATAGATCCAAGAGAACAATAGGGACGTTTCCTTTTGCTCGAAAACGAGCACTTGGGACAGATCTTTGAAAATAAAAATAATCTAAATAATAGGAGGAAATAAAATGGCAGTAACATTTGAAAGTTATGAAAGAAGAATAAATCAAATAAAACCAGTTATGGAAAAGTACGGAATAAAAGATTTCGAAGATGCATTAAAAATATGTACAGATAAAGGATTTAATCCTTATGAAATTGTAAAAGGAGTTCAACCAATTTGTTTTGAAAATGCAGCTTGGGCATATACTTTGGGTGCAGCAATTGCAATTAAAAAAGGATGTACAAAAGCTCACGAAGCAGCAAAAGCAATTGGAGAAGGTTTACAAGCATTTTGTATTCCTGGTTCTGTTGCAGATGATAGAAAAGTAGGATTGGGACATGGAAATCTAGCATCTATGTTATTATCAGAAGATACAAAGTGTTTCGCATTTTTAGCAGGGCATGAAAGTTTTGCTGCAGCAGAAGGTGCAATTGGAATTGCAAAATCAGCAAATAAAGTAAGAAAAGAACCTTTAAGAGTTATATTAAATGGACTTGGAAAAGATGCAGCACAAGTAATCTCAAGAATAAATGGATTTACTTATGTAAAAACAGATTTTGATTATTTTACAGGAAAAGTAAATGTAGTTGAAGAAATTAAATATTCTGACGGAGAAAGAGCAGAAGTTAGATGTTATGGAGCAAATGATGTAAGAGAAGGTGTAGCAATCATGTGGCTTGAAGATGTTGATGTTTCTATTACTGGAAATTCAACAAACCCAACAAGATTCCAACACCCAGTTGCAGGTACATATAAAAAAGAAAGAATAGAAGCAGGTAAAAAATACTTCTCTGTAGCATCAGGTGGTGGAACAGGAAGAACTCTTCATCCAGATAATATGGCAGCAGGACCAGCTTCTTATGGAATGACAGATACTATGGGAAGAATGCACTCAGATGCACAATTTGCAGGAAGTTCTTCAGTACCAGCACACGTAGAAATGATGGGATTAATTGGTATGGGTAATAATCCAATGGTTGGAGCTTCAGTTGCAGTAGCAGTTGCAGTAGAAGAAGCTATGAAATAGTTGAAAGTACTTGAGCTTTATAAAATGTGTATAAATAAAAAATAATAGTGGGTATATATCAAAATATGGTAATACCCACTATTTGTTATATAAGATATAAGATTTAAAATTTAAAAATCAATTTTAATGACAAAAAACTTTAAAAAAATTTTTTTCTATGGTAAAATATACGCATAGGAGGATACGATGAAAAAAGTTTTTATTTCTATACTAAAGATGATAATGGCAATATTTATTGTTTTTATAATGCCTTTTATACTTCCGATATTGTTGAAAATTTTATTAAATTTAAAAATTTTTGGTAATATTAATGAATTTAAAGAAATAATTGGGCTATTTGGGAATACTTATATTCTTATATACATTTTAATCGGAATTGTAATTTTATTATGGTTTTTCTATAATTTTGATGGTGTTAAGAAAATTGTAAAAAATATGAATATTGCTTTTACATTTGGTGATAAAAAATTATCTGCTGAACATATAAAAGAAGAAATAGAAAATATAGATGAGCAAAAGAAATTTATAAATGTAATATCTGAAAATGATAATTATAATAGTGAGAGCAAAAATTTAATAAAAGAGATGAAAAAACAATTAGGAATAGAACAAAGAAAGACAAATGATAAATGTTTAGAATGTAATAAAAAAGAATTAAAAGAAGAAAATAGTAAATTAAGAAATTTTGCTACATTTAACATGATAAATAAAGAAGCAAGAAATTTGTTACATATAATGTATAAAGAGAATTATGTAGAGATGAATAGATTTAAAAGCAAAATTATACAAGGATATAAGCAAAGGAATAAGAAAAATATTAAGTTTACAAAAAAAGAAATAGAAAGAATTGCAAAAAACAAGTATGAAACAATTTTTACAGGATTAAAATTTTTAAATATTATAGAACCATCAGAAGATGATACAATATTAAAATTAACTAAAGATGGAAAAGATTTTGTTAGAGAATATATAGAGAGAAATGAGGTGGTCTAAATGTCAGAAAAAGAATTAAATGCAACAATTATAGGAAAATACTTTTTATCAAAAAATTCGGAGCTAACAGATATTCAAATTCAAAAATTAGTATATTATGCTTATTCATGGTATATGGTAAAAAATAATGGGGGAAAATTATTTGAAGAAAATCCTCAAGCATGGGTACATGGGCCAGTATTTCGTAGTTTATTTGATAATATGAAAAATTATAAAAAATTTTCTGATACCTCAGAAGTAGAAGAATTACAAGAAGATATAACAAATTTTTTAGATTTAATCTATAATATGTATGGTAATTATTCGGGAAACGAATTAGAAAAGATGACTCATGCAGAAACACCTTGGATAAAAGCGAGAAATGGATTAAAACCACATGAACATTCTCAAAATATAATTCGTGATGAAGATATATTAGAATGTTATGGAAGATAAAATGCTTACTTTAATACATTAGAAAATATATAAAAAAATCTAATTTAGATAAAGCGAAAGGAAATTAAAATATGGAACAAGTAACAAGACCAACTGTTTTAGAAGTCAATTTAGATAACTTTAAATATAATATAGAACAAATAAGAAAATTATTGAAACCAGAAACTACTATTATGCCTGTAATAAAAGCAGAAGGTTATGGAACTTATATAAATACAAGATTAGATATTATAGATGAATTCGATATTGTTGCAATTGCAACAGTAGATGAAGGGGTATATTTAAGAAGTTTAGGTTTTAAAAAAGAAATATTTGTTTTAAACCAGCCGTATATAACAGAAATTGATAAAATAATAGAAAATAATTTAACTATTGGTGTATGTTCAAAAAATTTTTTAGAAGAAATAAAAAATAAAACTGCTAAAATAAAAATTCATATAGAAATAGAAACTGGAATGGGAAGAACAGGAGTAAGTTTAGATAAATTAGATGACTTTATAACTTTTATAAAGGAAAACAAAAATATAGAAATAGAAGGAGTATATACACATTTATCATCGGCAGACGAAGATTTTGAATATACAAAGAACCAGTTAGAAAAATTTGATAAAACAGTAGAAAAAATTAAATTGAATTTTGATATAAAATATATACATTGTTTAGCTTCAAATGGAATAATAAATTTTAGCAAATATCAGTATAATTTAGTAAGACCTGGAATAATTATGTATGGATATGAATCCGGAAATGGCATAAAAGAAAAAATAGATTTAAAACCAGTATGTACTTTAAAATCAAAAATAACATATATAAAAGAAGTAGATGAAAATACAAGTATAAGTTATGGAAGACGATTTATAACTAAAAGAAAATCAAGAATTGCAACTGTGCCAATAGGTTATGCAGATGGTTTAAAAAGAATTTTATCAAATATAGGAGAAGTTGTAATAAATAATAAAAAAGCACCAATTGTAGGAAGCATTTGTATGGATAGTTTTATGGTCGATGTAACTGATATCCAAGATGTAGAATATGGAGATGATGTTTATATCTGGGATAATAATCTAATTACGCTAAATGACATTGCAAAAAAATGTGATACTATTAATTATGAAATATTGAGTACAGTAGGAAAAAGAGTTCCAAGAATTTTTATAAAAAAATAAAAAATTTCTCTTGACAAATAAAAAATTAAGTTTTACAATAGATAATTGTTAGGTGGCTAACAATTATTTATTTTGTAAAGGTGAATATTATGTTGAATTATGAAATTGGAAGAAATGTACATATGTTATCAAGGCTTTTTAAAAGAAATACAGATATAGAAGTTGCAAAATATGGTTTAACAGGTGTGCAATCTGTGATAATGGGATTTATCTATGAAAAATCAAGAAAAAAAGATGTTTTTGCAAAAGACATAGAAAAAGAATTTGATTTAAGAAGAGCAAGTACTGCAGGGATAATACAAAACATGGAAAAAAATGGACTAGTAAAAAGAGAGTTAGTTGGAAATGATGCAAGATTAAGAAAAATAGTTTTAACTGAAAAAGCATTAGAATTAAGGAAAAAATTAGACAAAAGTATTAAAAACATGGAAAAGAAAATGCAAGAAGGTTTAACTAAAGAAGAGATAGAAAAATATTTAGAATTAACTAAAAAAATGGCTAACAATTTAGAGAGGAGAGGATAAAATAATGATTAAAAAACTTTCAAAATATATAAAACAATATAAAAAAGATTCAATATTGACTCCTATTTTTGTTATTTTTGAAGTTATTATGGAAGTTTTAATTCCATATTTAATGGCAAGAATAATAGATGTAGGTATTCAAAATGGTGATTTAAATTATATATTTAAAATAGGAGCTATTTTAGTAGTATCAGCCTTTTTATCATTAACATTCGGAATGTTATCTGGAAGATATGCAGCAAAAGCATCATCAGGTTTTGCAAAAAATTTGAGACAAGGAATGTTTTATAATATACAAAATTATTCTTTTACAAATATAGATAAATTCTCGACATCAAGTTTAGTAACAAGACTTACAACAGATGTAACAAATGTACAAATGGCATTTCAAATGATAATTAGAATACTTGTTAGAGCACCTATTATGCTTATATTTGCGTTAATAATGGCATTTAATATAAATAGTAATTTAGCGTGGATATTTGTAGTAACTATGCCAATTTTAGCAGTTGCATTATTTTTTATATCAACAAAAGCACATCCATATTTTGAAAAAGTATTTAAAAAATATGATGGATTAAATAGAGTAGTAGGAGAAAATTTAAATGCAATAAGAGTTGTAAAAGCATATAACAGAGAAGAACATGAAGAGAAAAAATTTGGAAATGTAAATGATAAAGTATATGAATTGTTTAAAAAAGCAGAAAAAATAGTAGCATTTAATAGCCCTGCAATGCAACTTACAATTTATACATGTATATTATTAATATCTTGGATAGGAGCTAAATTAATAGTAGGTGGCTCAATGCAAACAGGTGAATTATCAAGTATAATAACTTATGCATGGCAAATACTTTCTAGTTTAATGATGATTTCATTTGTATTCGTTATGGTAATAATTGCAGAATCTTCAGCAGAAAGAATAATAGAAGTATTAGAAGAAGAAAGTACAATTAAAAATAAAGAAAATCCAGTAAAAAAAGTAGAAAATGGTAGTATTACATTTGACCATGTATCATTCCAATATGATGATGCAAAAGCAGAAGATGAATTGCCATTAGAAGATATTAATATAGATATCAAATCAGGAGAAACAATAGGAATAATAGGCGCAACAGGAAGCTCTAAGTCAACGATAGTAAACTTGATTCCAAGACTTTACGATGTAACAAAAGGAAGTATTAAAGTTGGAGGAGTAGATGTAAGAAATTATGATATAGAAACATTAAGAAATGAAGTAGCAGTAGTATTGCAAAAAAATGTATTATTCTCAGGAACTATAAAAGAAAATTTGAAATGGGGAAATAAAGAAGCAACAGATGAAGAAATAGTAAGAGTATGCAAGCTAGCACAAGCAGATCCATTTATCCAAGAGTTCCCAGATAAATATGATACAGTATTAGACCAAGGGGGAACAAACGTCTCTGGAGGGCAAAAACAAAGAATTTGTATTGCAAGAGCATTACTTAAAAAACCAAAAATATTAATATTGGATGATTCAACTTCAGCAGTAGACACAAAGACTGATAGTTTAATTAGAAAAGCATTTAGAGAAGAAATTCCTAATACTACAAAAATAATAATAGCACAAAGAATAACATCAGTAGAAGATGCAGATAGAATAATAGTATTAGAAGATGGAAAAAT
>CALXZU010000028.1 GCA_944393325.1 uncultured Clostridia bacterium | reverse complement strand
TTCCTCCTAATATTTTTTCTTTATTAATATATCACTAAGTATAAAAAAGCGCAATACTTTTGTATGGTATTTTTGTATTCCTTTTTGTGACACAATATATTTAGTAAGTATTAAGGAGGATTTATCTATGTTTGAAATAACTAAATATAAAAAAAGCAATGTTAAATTATCTATTAGACTACCTGAAGATATAAACAATACATTAAGAAAAATTGCTAAAAAAGAACAAATGAGTTTTAACAACGTTTTAGTCAGTTGTATTAAAAACTCATTAGATGAAATGGATTTAACTAAATACGATGATGTAGAGATTTAAAAAAACACGTAATTTAAATTTACGTGTTTTACTTAATTTATTACAAATATTTATCAATTTCTTTTAAAAGCTTTTCTTTAACTTGTTCTTTCGTTCCTTGAATTAAAGCTCCAGCTGCTCTTGGGTGTCCTCCACCTCCAAACATTAAACACACATCAGAAACATTAACATAACTACCAGAACGTAAAGAAACCTTATATGCTTTTTCATTATCTTTTTGTCTTATAAAAATAGAAACTTCAATACCTTCAATATTTCTTCCAATATTTACTAATCCTTCGTGATCTCCTTCTTCAGCGTTTACTTCGTCCATATCTTTTTGGTCAATATAAGAAAATGCAACCTTTCCATTTTCTAAGATTTCCATTCTATCCATTACTCTTTTTTGTAATTCAAAATTAGCCTTTGTCTTTGTTTGTAATGTTCTTTTACAAATGTCTGCAATATCAACACCTTTTCTCAATAATTCTGCTGCATATTCAAAAGTGTCAGCAGTAGTTGCTGGATATTGTAATCCTCCTGTGTCTGTAATTATTCCTGTCATTAAACATGTTCCAATTTCTACGTCTACTTCTATTTCATAATAAGAAAGTATTGCAAGTAATATTTCTGAACATGCAGGTGCAACAGGATTTACATAATTTATATCACCATACATATTATTGCTTCCGTGATGGTCTATTACAATTGTTTTTTTCGCATTTTCAAAATATTCTCTATTATCTAATCTTTTAAAATTTGCACAATCTAAACTTATGGCTAAATCATAATCTTTAATATCACTCTCAGTTTCAATCTCACTTACTCTTGGTAAAAATTCAAATGTTCTTGCATAATTAGACATAATTATGTCTGAATGTTTACCAATCTTTTCTAAAGCAAGTTTTAAACCTAAACAACTCCCAATTGCATCTCCATCTGGTGTCTCATGTGTTAATATAACTATTTTATCTGCACTTTTTATTTCTTCTAAAACTTCATCTAATGTCATCTATTTGTTCTCCTCTTCTTTTTTTGGCATTATTTTTTTTAATATATTATCAATTTTTTCTCCATATTCCATACTATCATCTAATTCAAAAATAATTTCTGGAGTATTTCTAAGATTTACTCTTCTTGCTAACTCACTTCTAATAAAGCCAGATGATTTTTTCAATGCTATTAAAGTTTCTTTTAGATTTTTTGAATTATAAATACTTACAAAAACTTTAGCAAATTTTAAATCATTTGTAACCTTTACTCTTGTTACACTAATCATACCTGTTGCATTTGGATTTTTTAGTTCATAATTTATAATTTGTCCAATTTCTTTTTTATATTGTTCATTAATTCTTTCTAATCTACTCTTACTCTCTGGCATATTTATCCCTCCTTTTGTCCTATTGGGGACGTTTCTTTTGCGACTTTTTAGTCGCATCGGGGACAGACCTTTATTATAGATGTGTCCCAAATGCGACACAAATGTCCCTAAAGGAAACGCCCCTATCTCTTTATTTCTTCCATAATGTAAACTTCTATTATATCTCCTTCTTTTATATCATTGTAGTTTTCAATTTGCATTCCACATTCAAAACCTTTTCCAACTTCTTTTACATCATCTTTAAATCTTTTTAGTGTTGCTAAATGTCCATCATGTATTACTACATTGTCGCGTATTACTCTTACTCCTGCATTTCTTTCTACTTTACCTGATAAAACATATGCTCCTGCTATTGTTCCTACGTTTGATATTCTAAAGGTTTGCCTTACTTCTACATTACCAATTACTTTTTCTTCATATTTTGGCTCAAGCATTCCTTTCATTGCATTTTCTACATCTTCTATTGCTTGATATATTACTGAATATTGTTTTATTTCTACTTCGTCTTTTTTGGCTTCTTCTTTTGCTACATTATCTGGCCTTACATTAAATGCTATTATTATTGCATTTGATACTTTTGCTAGTGTTACGTCTGATTGATTTACTGCTCCTGCTGCTGCATGTATTACTTTTACTTTTACTTCTTCGTTTTCCAATTTTTCTAGTGATTGTTTAACTGCTTCTACAGAACCTTGAACATCTGCTTTTACAATTAAGTTTAATACTTTTAGTTTTCCTTCTTCCATTTGGCTAAATAAATTATCTAATGTTACTTTTGTAGCTTGATTTATTGCTTGTTCTCTTGCTTGACGTTTTCTTCTTTCTATTAAATGTTTTGCTACTTTTTCATTTTTAACTTCATAGAATGTATCTCCTGCTTCTGGTACTTCTGTTAGTCCCATTATTTCTACCGGTGTTGATGGTCCAGCTGATTTTACTGATTTTCCTTTATCATCTTTCATTGCTCTTATTCTACCAATAGAAGAACCTACAACTATTGTATCTCCTACATCTAATGTTCCTCTTTGTACTAATACAGTTGCAATTGCACCTCTTGTTTTGTCAAGTCTTGCCTCTATTACCGCTCCTTTTGCTTGTTTATGAGGATTTGCTTTTAATTCTAACATATCTGCTTCTAATAATACCATTTCTAATAACTGATCTATATTTGTACCATTTTTTGCAGAGATTGGTACAAATATTGTATCTCCTCCCCATTCTTCTGGTACTAAATCATATGCCATTAATTCTTGTTTTACTCTATCTGGATTTGCATCTGGTAAATCTATTTTATTAATTGCAACTATTATTGGTATTTCTGCTGATTTTGCATGGTTTATTGCTTCTATTGTTTGAGGCATTACTCCATCATTTGCAGCTACTACCAATATTGCAATATCTGTTATTTGTGCACCTCTTGCTCTCATTGCCGTAAATGCTTCATGTCCTGGTGTATCTAAAAATGTTATCTCTCTGTCATTTACTTTTACTTTATATGCTCCTATTGCTTGCGTAATTCCTCCTGCTTCTCCTTCTATTACATTTGTTTTTCTTATTGTGTCTAAAAGTGATGTTTTTCCATGGTCTACGTGTCCCATAACTACTATTACTGGTGGTCTTGTAACTAAATCTTCTTCTTTATCTTCTGATTCATCAAATAATATATCTTCATCTGTTACAATTTCTTTTTTCTTAGCTGTTATTCCAAATTCTTGTGCTATTAAATATGCTGTATCAAAGTCTATTTCTTGATTTATTGTTGCCATTATTCCATATCCTAGTAATTTTTTAATTACATCTGCTGTTGTTTTCTTTATTTCAGCTGCAAAGTCTTTTACTGTGATACTTTCTGGTATTTCTATTTCTGTCAATTTGAATATTTTTTGTTTATTTCTTTCTTCATTATTTTGATTTTTTCTTTTCTTTCCTCTTCTTCCTCGTTCTGTTGTTAAATCATAATAGTCTAGCATTCCTCCATCTTGTTCATCAAACATATTTGATAATCTACTTGTTTGTTTCAATGATTTTAACTTTCCTTCATCAAAATCAGCTCTATTATTATTTTTTCTTGATTTATTCTTTTTGTTTCCTCTATTTTCATCAAAACGATTATTATTTTTTTGTTTATCAATTCCTTTGTCTCTATTATATTCTCTTACTTGTTCTTTTTCTGTTACTTCTTGAGACATTATGTTTTTAATATTTTTTTCTATTCCTTTTGCATCAAGTGGCCTTTTTCCAAATCGTGCATTGTTATTTCCATTATTGCTATTTCCATTGTTGTTCCTATTATTATATCTGTTTTCCTTATTATTATAACGATTATCATTTTTGTTGTTTTTTCTAAAATTATTGTTGTTTCTATTTTGTCTATTCTCTTTATTATCTTTATTGTCTCTTTTTACTATATTTTTTTGATTATTATTTTCTTCTTTATTTTCCTCAACTTGTACTTGTTGTTTTTGTTTTGGTTCTTGTTCTTCTTTTTTTACTATTTCTTTTTTTACTGTTTCTTCTTTTACTGTTTCTTCTTTTTTTACTTGTTTTTCTTCTTTCTCTTCTTTTTCATTTTCTTTGTTTTCTTCTTTTTTTGGCTCTTCTTTATCTTTATTTAATCCGAATAGTTCGCTAACAGTCATTGGTTTGTTCGGTTTATTTCTATAAACAATATTATAATCTTTGTTTTGCTTTCTTTCTACAAAACCAACATTATTTTTTCTTTCTTCCTTTTTTTTCATTTCTTTTTTCTTTTCTTGTTCATCTTCTTCTGATATAATTACTTCTCTTCTAATAATAACAGGAGCTTTCTCATCTTTTTTTGCTTCTGCTTTACCTTTATTTGATGTACTTTTTTCTTGTTTTTTGGTTTTATTGTTTTTTAAATGTTCTTCTATTTTTTTTGCTTCTCCTTCTTCAACTCCACTCAAATGACTTTTAACATCAATATTTAATATTTTTGCTATATCTAGTACTTCTTTACTGGTTAAGTTTAATTTTTTTGCTATATCATATATCTTTATCTTACCCAATAACTTCACCCCCATTATTTATTTTTTGAATTTCATTAGATAAATTTATATCTTCTATTCCTAGTATCGCTTTATTTGATTTACCAATTGCTTTACTTAACACTTCTATTTCTCCTTTAATTATTATTGGTATATTTTTTTCTATTGCTATTTTTTTAAATTTATCTTTTGTTCGTTCTGATGCATTTTCTGCTATAATAATTAATTTTACTTTTCCTTTTTTTGTTTTTTCTTCTACACTGTCTGAACCAAAGCAAATTTTTCTTGCTCTTGCTGCTAAACCAATCAAACCTAATATCTTATTATTTATCAAGTATTACACCTCTTAATTTCTCATAAATTTCCTCAGATATTTTTGTTTCAAATACTTTTTCTAATCTTTTTGACTTTATAAGTTTTTCTAAACATTCTATGTTGTCACAAATATATGCTCCACGCCCTTGAATCTTACCTGCTCTATCTATGTCTATTTCCCCATCTTTTGTTTTTACAATTCTTATAAATTCTTTTTTGGGTTTTTTTACATTACATCCCATGCAAGTTCTTTCTGGTGGTTTTTTCATTTTATTCCCCTTCCTATTTTATGTTTAGCTTTTCAATTTATTCTGTTTTTCCTTCTTGTTCTTTTTCCATAAGCATATTTCTAAATTGTGTTTCTGATTTTATATCTATTTTCCAATTTGTAAGTTTTGCAGCTAGTCTTGCATTTTGTCCTGATTTTCCTATTGCTAATGATAGTTGATTATCTGGTACTATTACTTGTGCAAAATTTTCTTCTGGTTTTACATCTACTGCTAGTACTTGTGCTGGTAATAAACTTGCTGCTATATAAATGCTTGGATCTTCATTCCATTCTATTACATCTATTTTTTCTCCATTTAATTCATTTATTACATTTTGTATTCTTACTCCTTTTTGCCCTACACATGAACCTACTGGATCTATATTTGGATCTGGTGAATATACTGCAACTTTACTTCTGTATCCCGGGTCTCTTGAAACACTTTTTATTTCTATTACACCTTCATATATTTCTGGTATTTCAAATTCTAATAGTTTTCTTACAAAGTCTGGATGACTTCTTGATACTATTACTTGTGGTGCTCCTTTTTGTCCTTTTTCTACATCTAATACATATCCTTTTATTTTATCATTTACTCTATATTTTTCAGTTGGTATTTGTTCTTTTGTTGGCATTACTCCTTCTAATTTTCCTAAATCCATTACTACTATATTTTTATCTGCTTTTTGTATTATTCCTGATACTATTTCTCCTTTTCTGTCATTAAACTCATTAAATACTATTTCTCTTTCTGCTTCTCTTAATTTTTGTATTATTACTTGTTTTGCTGTTTGTGCTGCTATTCTTCCAAAGTTTCTTGGTACTATTTCTGTGTCTAATTCATCGCCTTCTTTTAAGTCTGGATTTATTTTTTGTGCTTCTTCTTCTGTTATTTCTATTTCTGGATTTTCTACTTCTTTTACTACTTGTTTTACTGAATACAAATGTGTTGCTCCTGTTTTTCTATCCATTACTACTTTTACATTTTCTAAAGAATTGAAGTTTCTTTTATATGCTGTAACTAATGCTGTCTCTATAGAATCTAATATATAATCTTTGTTCATCCCCTTTTCTTTTTCTAATTCTTCTAATGCTAATATTAATTCTTTATTATCTATTGCTGGTTCTTTCATTTTATTTTCCTCCTTACCAATTATAAACCGTTTTTATTTGTGATATATTTTTTCTATCTAAATTAATTTCATTTTCTTCTACTTCTATTTCTATTTTTTCTTTATCAAATTTTTTTAGTATTCCTCTATATTCTTTTTTTCCTTGTTCGTCTTTTTTGAATAGTTTTATATTTACTTCTTCTCCTATGTTTTCTTCTAAATGCCTATCTTTTCGTAAAATTCTTTCTATCCCTGGTGATGATACTACTAAAAAATAGCTATCTTTAATGAAATCTGCAGAATCTATTAAAGGATTTATTTCATTGTTTACTTTCTCACAATCATTTAAGTCTATTCCTTTTTCACTGTCAATATAAATATTTAAGTAATAATCTTTTCCTTCTTTACTGTATTCTACATCATACAGTCTATAACCTAAATCTTCTATTTTTTTCTTTATTAATTTTTCTACTTTTTCTTCTACTTTCGACAAATTTTCATCCCCCTTTATATCAATCAAGAGTGGGATTTGTTCCCACTCTTCTGTACGAATTCTAAGTTACCTTTAATATTATACCCAATTTTTCCAATAAATGCAAGTATTTTTCTTAATTTTTTTATTCCTCTTTTTCTAAATTATAATTAAATATATAAGAAAATAAATTATATATAAAGCATGTGGAAAGATTAACTCTTGGACAACAGGTTTATTTGTTTATTATTTTTTATTCATACAATAATTTATTGCTGTCTACTCACGAGAGAAACACCCGGTGAATACCGGGTGTCCTCCATGCCACTTTAGAAAGTAGCGTTGTAGAGTTCTGAAGGAAGTTCGACTGATTGCTCAGAGCTTGTCTCAGAAGCAAGTTGCATTTCGAGAACCTCAATCTTCTTCTCTAGAAGTTCAATCTTCTGTTGCTTAAGCTCGATGTTGATGTCCTGAGCACTGACATAATCGTTAAGAAAATCGATGTCGCCATTGGCTTGCTTCAGGGAATCGCTGTATTGGTCAATGCATGTATACAGGTAGTCGATTCTCTGACGTTGGTTAATATAATTCGCAATGAATATGCCAATAACACTGGACAAAAACACAATGAGAATACACTGAGCGACAGGGCCGACCTCTTTTTTCAAAATGTCCTTAATCATGATTGTTCCTTTCAAACTCTTAATTCGGGAATTGCTCAAAATAAATTACAAATCCCATTTCCTTTCTACTAGGTTGTATAACACTTACACACTTAACATTATAACATAATTCACATAATTTTTCAAGTTGGCAAAAATTCAAAAGCGATTGTTTTAATTCTTTTTCTTCTTTTTTCTAATAATAAAAGTTGGCTTTAAACCAACTTATTTTATATTTATTTAATTTCTTTCTTCCTGTAATCCTGCTTCTGCAATTTTTATGTCTCTTACATGGTTTATCTTCTCCCATGTTGTATTTCTCTTAAATAGACATTTAAAGTTTATTAGAAGCCATGATCCCATAAATAATGGATAACAAGCTAATCCTTTTAGCATTGGTTTTATTGGTCTCTTATCTAAAAACATTGCAATTACTGCTGTCCCTATTGGTAATAAGAATGTTGGTACTAAATATTTTATGATGTTTTCAATAAGTTCTGCTTGTGTCATTCCATCTCCTGCATACATTAAGAAGTTTGTTAATAATAATACTATTGTTATTATAAACATTGGTATACTTCCTACAATGTATAATAGTCCATCAAAATTCATCATTGTTTTATTTTCCTTTGTTGCAATTGCTAAGTCTTTTGTATATTCTTTTATACATTGCATATGACCTACTGTCCATCTACTTCTTTGAGACCAACTTTGTTTAAATCCTACTGGTTGTTCATCATATACTATTGCATCTGTTGCCCATCCTAGTCTCTTACCTTTTATTATTCTTTTTAATGAAAATTCTATATCTTCTGTTAATGTTACTGTATCCCATCCTGTTGGTTTTATAACATCAAATCTTACCATAAATCCTGTACCATTTAATAATGGTGATAATCCTAAGTTATATCTTGCTAGGTGATAAAATCTATGCATCGTCCAGTAAAATAGTGCATATCCTGCTGTAATCCAACTATCTGTTGGATTTTTAATATCTCTGTAACCTTGTACTACATCTTCACCTTGACATAATTTTTTGTTCATGTTTTTTATAAAATCAGGATCTACTATATTATCTGCATCAAATACAAAGAATGCATCATATGGAGCATTTTCTTTTATTTTTTGTTGTAAAAACCAATCTAATGCATAGCCTTTTGTTTTCTTTGATGGGTTAAATCTTTCATAAACAATTGCTCCTGCTTCTTTTGCAATTTTTGATGTATTATCTGTACAATTATCTGCTATTACATAAATATCATATAAATCCTTATTATAATTTTGAGATTTTAAACTTTCTATCAAGTTTTTTATTACATTTTCCTCATTATGTGCTGGTATTATTGCCATAAATCTGTGTTCTTTTTTTACTTTTAATGGTTTATCCTTTATTTTTACTAAAGAACACAAACTAACTAATACTTGATATAGCCAAAATATTGTTATTATCCATACTAAAGCCTCTCTTAGTATATATAAATAATCCATTTTTTTACCTCTTTCTAAATTATTTTCTTGTTAATATTTATTTAGCTACCTTTATTATTATACTATTTATTATAAACAAATGCAATATTTTCCTATAATTTTTCTTTGTTTCTAGTATTTTTTCTTCATTTTCTTCTGTTTTTTGCTTATTTTACAGTGTTTTTCTATTTTATTAATTTTTTATTAAAATTTGCACACTTATTATATTTTATGGTATAATTAATATTAGAGAACATTAAATTTTAAAATATTAATGAAAAGGGGAAAAAATGAAACAATATTTAGAAAATTTAATTGAAAAAGATAAAGAATTTCAAGAAATTATTAAGCCATTAATTACAAATGAAATTGTTCTTCAAATGAAAAATTTTAGACAACATTATGAAACTTCTTGTTTTGAACATTGTTATGTTGTTGCTTTTTATTGCTACATTATTTGTAAAAAATATAATTTAGATTATAAATCAGCAACAAGAGCTGCAATGTTACATGACCTATTTTTATATGATTGGAGAAAAAGACAAGAAGGTAGAAAAGGCTTACATGCTTTTACTCATGGAAGAACCGCTTGTGAAAATGCTTGTAAGTTATTTGATTTGAATGAAAAAGAAAAAGATATGATTATAAAACACATGTGGCCTGTTACAATAGAATTGCCAAAGTCTTTAGAAGGTTTTGTTTTAACTTTTGTTGATAAATATTGTGCTACTAGTGAGACTTTTGAAGTTCTAAAATCAAGATTATTTATGAAAAAGGCTTTTCGTTATGCTTATGTATTTTTAAGTTTAATTATTATAAGATTTTAAAATAAATTTATCCCTAAAAATTAAATTTTAAGGGATTTTGTTTTTTATTTAATTTTTCTGTTTAGATGTATTTGCCCATCTTATCATTTTTATATCTTTATATTTACTTAAAACCTCTTTATATTTATCATACTCTTCTTCCCATAATTCACTTGGTACACTATCAAATGCTTTAAAAATCCTCTCTGCTTCTGATAAATATATTACTTGTTCTTGTGGTGACATATTTTCATATTGTTTTGCAAATCTGTATAATTTATCAAGCATCTGGTTTGCTTCTATAAAAGACCAAAAATCTTTAATTTTTATTCCAAATAATTTCAGCTGTAATACTGCATATGCTACTAATGCAAATATAACAAATATTAATATATATATAAGTGCTAATATTGTTGTCATTTTTTCACCTCTTATTTTTTCCTTTTGTACTTTCTCATTATAACATTTATAATTTTTTTTTGCAATTATTTTCAATAAATTTAAAAATCCATTGACTTTAAAATGTTTATAATTATATAATTATTTTATGCTTATCAAATTTATATATATTAAAAAGATAATATTACAAAATTAATATTAATATAATTAATATAAAACATTAAACGGAGGTTGTAATTATAATGGAAACACAAGAAGAAAAATTTACAGTTACTAAAAGAGCTGGTATTTTTGGAATAATAGGAAATATATTTTTGTTAATTATAAAAGCAAGTGTTGGTTTTATTAGTAGAAGTCAATCTATGATAGCAGATAGTGTAAATAGTGCTGGGGATATTTTTGCCTCTTTAATGACATTCATCGGAAATAGAATCGCAAGTGCTCTTCAAGATGAAGATCATAATTTAGGTCACGGAAAAGCAGAATACATCTTTTCTATGTTTATTAGTATTGCTATGATTATAGTTTCTGCAAAACTACTTTTTGACTCTATCGTATCACTAATTTCTGGAGAAAAGCTTATATTTTCTTGGTTTTTAATAATTGCTTGTATTATTACAATAATAACCAAACTTTCTTTATATTTATATACATATTCAGCAAATAAAAAGCATCCAAGTATTTTACTCGAGGCTAATATGAAAGATCATAGAAATGACTGTGTTATTACAAGTTTTACATTAATTTCTATTATATTAACTTTATTTGATATTTATTGGTTTGATGGAGTAGTGGGAATTGGTATTTCTTTATGGATATGCTACACAGGAATTACTATTTTTATGGAAAGTTATAATGTTTTAATGGATATTAGTGTAGATGATAAAACTAAAAATTTAATATTGGAAATAGCTCATACTTATAAAGATATACAAGATGTAAAAGATATTGTTTCTACTCCTGTTGGTGATAAATATCTAGTTTTTATAACAATAGGTTTAGACGGTAATATGTCTACATTTAAAAGCCATTCATTAGCTGATGAATTAGAAAATTCAGTAAATAAATTAGATAATATCTATAAAACTGTTGTACATGTTGAACCACAATAGCTGTTTTTTGCCTCCGTCCCAAAAAACAGCTATTTTCTCTTTACCTTTGATTTTGTATTCTTGGATCTTGAAATTCTTCATCTAATTCTTCTACAACATCTTCAGGTTCTTTTTCTAAATTCTTATTTTGCTCTTCTTTGTATTTTTCTTTAGCATATTCCCCATCTGGTTTTCCATCATCTTTATAAAATCCCCATCTTTTTGCTAAATCTTCAAATGTAAGCTCTGTTCCGTCTCTTAAAATAACTTTGTCTCCTACATGTATATGTGATACCGTATCTGGATTTCCATCTATATCTCTTTCATCCATTTTATCAACACTTGGATCTGGATGTCTTTCCGCTTCTTCTATATTTTCTTCTACCGTGTCTTCTCCATTTTGTTCGTATTCTCCAATTACACTTCTTGTACTAGTATCTGTTACAAACAATGTATTTTCTGCTCTTAATTGTATTCCCATTGCTTTAGTAGAGTTTCTTGCTTCTTCTCCAATATTTATTTCTATTCTTCCTAATTCTCTATTATCTATTTGTATTATTTTTGAGCCGAATTGATATTCACTAAGAACTGCATCTTTTTCAACTCTTCCTTCAGTATCTACTTGATAAGTTTCTCTTGTTGGATCATTTCCACTGCTATCTCTTTTTTCTAAATCTGGTATATATTCTGATAATGGTTTTACACTTCCATCTTTCCCTATTGCTACTAAAGAATATCTTGTAGTAGAATTATCATAATTTTCTCCATTTTCATTTTGTAAGTCACTCATTTGATATGATTCAATAACTCCTATTCTTTGAACTTCTTGTGGAAGTCCAAGCCATTTTCTTACATCATGCATATCATTTGCTCTTTCATCTAATTCTACTGATTGTTTTATATTTACATCATTTACATTAGAAATTCTTTTTTTATCTATTTCGGTCTCGTTCTCTTCTTTTTCTGAATTATTTTTTTCTTCGCTCTTATCTTCTTCATTCTCAAGTTTTATCTCAGTTAGGCTTTCTATTTTTTCATCTCTTTTCCCGAATTCTTTTAAATATGTATCTAAATTTCTTGTCAAATCTCCTTCTCTTTCGATTTCTTCTCTTGGTAATCTATTTATATAATCTTTTATTTGAGTTAGTAATTCATTTTCTAAAGTGTTTTGAAGTATTAATATATTATCAGACATAACATCTGTTTCTAATACTCCTATTTTTTCATCTCCTACATAATATTCTAATAGATCATTATTTTTTGTACTTCTTATTACTGTTATTGTAATATTTTCTTCATTTTCTAAAGTAATTCTCATAATTTCCTCCTTAAATTATTTTCCCTATTAAATCATAAGAATTTACATCTACTATTTTACACTTTACAAATTTTCCTAAAATTTCTTTTTCTTCTTTTTTATTTAGATTTTTCTCATTTTCTATATACACTAATCCATCTATATCAGGTGCATCTATGCTTGTCCTTCCTATATAATATTTTTCATCAAATGATATATTTTCTACTAAAACTTCATAAGTTTTTCCTATTTTCTTTTCTAAGATTTCTTTAGATACTTTTTGTTGTTCTTTCATTATTTTATTATATCTTGATGTTTTTGTGTTTCCATGTATTTGTTCAGGTAGTTTTTCAGCTGGCGTTCCTTCTTCTTTTGAATATTTAAATACTCCTAATTTATCAAATTTTGCCCATTTTACAAATTCTAATAATTCTTCAAAATCTTTTTTTGTCTCTCCTGGAAACCCTACTATTAGACTCGTTCTTAATACTACACCTGGTATTTTTTCTCTTATTTTAGAAATTAAATTTATGATTTCTTTTTTACTTGTTTTTCTATTCATTCTTTTTAAAACTGTGTCTGATATATGTTGAATTGGTATATCAAAATATTTTACTATTTTAGGATTTTTAGAAACTTCTTCTATTAGTTCATCTGTTATTCCCTCTGGATATGAATATAAAAATCTAATCCATTTTATTCCTTCTATTTTACTAATTTCTTCTAAAAGTTCTGATAAACATGTTTTTCCATATAAATCTATCCCATATTTGGTTGTATCTTGTGCAATTATTATTAACTCTTTTATTCCTTTTTTAGCTAATTCCTTTGCTTCTTCTATAATATCTTCTTTTTTTCTACTAACAAATGGACCTCTTATATATGGAATTGCACAATATGTACATTTATTGCTACAACCTTCGCCTATCTTTAGATATGCATAATTTTCTCCTGTTGATATTGTTCTTCCCAAGAATTCTTCTTTAGTAAACATTGGCATTGGTTTTATCTCTGATATTTTTGTTGTTTTCTTTGTTCTGAATTTTTCTACTATTCCTCTTTTTATTAAATCTTCTATTTTATCCCATAAAATATCATATTCATCTAATTTTATAAACAAATCAACTTCTGGAAGTAATTTTTTTAATTCTTCCCCATATCTTTGCACTAAACAGCCCATAACTATTAAGTACTTACATCTTTTTTCTTTGTATTCGGCCATTTCTAAAATTGTGTTTATTGCTTCTTCTTTAGCTGAATCAATAAATCCACATGTGTTTATTATTAATATATCTGCTTTTTCTTCATCATTTACTATATTATAATTATGTTCTTTGAATTTACCAATTGTTATTTCTGTGTCTATTAAGTTTTTACTACATCCAAGTGATATAAATCCTACGTTCATTTCTACCTTCCTTTTTTAATGAGGCAAAATACCTCTTGATAATTCGTTTTTGCCTCATTCTTTATGACTACATATATGTTTTCTTGTCATTTCCATTAAATCTAGTTTTGTAAAACCTTCTACTTGTGTTTTACTTCTGTCTTTTTTTAATTCTTGTTTTAATAGTTTTAATATTTTATTCTTATCCTCTGTATTTTGCATATCTATATAGTCTATTATAATTATTCCACCAGTATCTCTTAATCTTATTTGTTTTGCTATTTCTATTGTTGCTTCTTTATTTACTTTAAATATTGTTTGTTCTAATTTTTTTGTTCCTGTATATTTTCCTGTATTTACATCTATTGCTGTTAATGCTTCTGTTTTATCTATTGTAATAAACCCTCCACATTTAAGCCAAATTTTTCTGTTTTTTGATTTTTCTATTTGTTTTTCTATCTCATATGTTTCAAAGATATTTTTGTTTTCTTTTAGTTCAATTGTTATTTTTTCATTTTCTTCATTTTCTTTTAATTTATTTTCAATTTCTTCTTTTTCTTTTTTGTTATTTACTATTATTTTACTAATTTTGTTTTCAACTAAATCCATTAGTATTTTTTCTAAAATGTCTTCACTTTTATATAATAATTGTGGCTTACTATTTTTAGGGTCAATATTAATATTAGTAATTCTATTCCATTTTTCCTCTACTCTTTTTATATCTTTTATTATTTCTTCTGTTTTTCCTTCTGCTGATGTTCTAATTATTGCTCCATTATTTTTACTTAAGTTTTCTTTTACTATTTTTATCAATCTTTCCTGTTCTTTTTTGTCTTCTATTTTTTGTGATACTGTTATTATATTAGTATTTGGCATCAATACAATAAATTTACTTGGTAAATTTATATGTGTAGAAACTCTTGCTCCTTTTTTTTCATTGCTATCTTTTTTTACTTGTACTAATAATTTTTGATTTGACTTTAACACATTTTTTATATTAGCACTCAAATCTACCTTTTCTTTTACTTCATCTATTTTTGGTAATACATCTTTTAAATGTATAAAACTATTTTTTTCTGTTCCTATGTTTACAAATGCTGATTGCATTCCTTCTATTATGTCTTTTACTATTCCTATATATATATTTCCTTCTTTTCTATCTTCTTCATTTTCTTCTTCATAATATTCCACTAGTATTCCATTTTCTACTAATGCTATTTCTTTTTTATTATTATTTTTTCGTACAAATATTTCTGTCATTTCAACCTTCCTTTATATCTTAATTAAATTTATTCATTGCATTATCTATTCCATTTTTTATTATTTCTATTACCGCCTCTTTTGCTTTTGTTGTAGATTTTTCTAATATTTCTTTTTCTTCATTAGGTATTGGACCTATTACATATTTTATAAAATCCTCATCTTCTGGCTTTCCTATTCCCACTCTTATTCTTGGGAATTCTGTTCCTATATATTTTACTATTGATTTCATTCCATTATGTGATCCGTGGTCCTCCTTTTTTTCTTAATTTTATTGTTCCTATATCTATATCCATATCATCATAAATTACTATTATTTTTTCTTTTTCTATTTTATAGAAGTCCACTATTTCTTTTATGCTTTCTCCACTTAAGTTCATATATGTTTGTGGTTTTAATAAGATTACTTTTTCTTCTTCTATTATTCCATTTCCATATAATCCTTTAAATTTCTTTTTATTTATTTCTATTTCATATTCTTTAGCTATTTTATTTATTGTGTCAAATCCCATATTATGTCTTGTATTACTATAATCTTCTTCTGGATTCCCTAAACCTACTACTAAATACATATTTTTACTCCTATTTTTTTCTACCTATCTATTTTACATTGTTTTTTTATTTTTTTCAAGTTTTTTGGAAATTTTCTAAATATCTCCTTCATGTTTATTAGATTTACACTATATACTCTATCTTATTATCAGGAAAATACTTTTCCATCTGCTCTTTTAAAAATTTTTCTCCATCTTTTTTAATTTCTTCCTTATATCTGTATTTTCCTCTTCCTCCTCCTTTCATAATTTCTTTGTTATATAAATTAATTGCATTAGGGAATGCTTCTTCATTTATTTTTGTATGAACATAGCTATATGTCATGAAAATTATTTCAAAAAAAGCATCTTTTTTAACCTTTTTAGATAATTTACTTTCTAATTCTTTTATCAATTCTAAATATAGCTCTTTCCAGTTTTCCACCATAATAACTGGTGCAATTAAAATTCCTACATCATATCCCGCTTCTTTTAATTTATTTATTGCATCTATTCTTTTATCAAGCCTTGATGTTCCAAATTCCACTCTATTTATAATATATTCAGGATTTACACTCATTCTAATAGTTATCTTCCCATTATGATCTAAATTTAAAATATCATCTATCATATCAAACTTAGTAGGAAAAATAAGTCTTCCTTTTTTCACATTTCTAAAATTTTCTATTGTCCATACTAAATTATTTGTTATACTATTTTCTAAGATTAAATCACTATTACTACCTATTTCAAATGTTAATTCTTTCTCTGATGTCTCTGCTGTTTTTATAATTTTTCCGAAGCATTTCTTCTCTATTTACAAATAGCCTTAAATAACTACATTTATTATAATTACATACTAAATAACAATACATACAAGCTGCAGTACAACCGTGATGATGTGTATGGTACTAAATAATCTGATGTTTTATGATTTCCAACAAATTTATGTGTTTTCCTGATACCTATAATCAAGTTTTTCTTCATATCAACAAATTCTTTGTTTTGCTTTTTTCTCATTTCTTCAATATTATTATGATTTTCAATTTCTACCTTAGGAATTTCTTTATATTTTTTCAACAATTCTTTTCCTAAATCATAATTTAAAATATTTTTCTCATAATAAATAGCTTTTGGTTTAAACATAATTACCTCCTAAGATTTATTCTAACCAAAAGCTATTATTTTATAATTTGATTTTTCTTCTATGTTTCTTTTTACTTTATTTTTTCTTTTTTCTTTTTTCTTTTTCCTTTTTATTTTACTCTTTCATATGTTACAAAATAATAATCTAAATTATTTTTTTCATTCTTTATACCTTTTTCCCTACTTATTTCTTTCCAAATATTATTATCTATTACAGGGAAAAATGTATCTCCATCAAAATCTTTTTCTATCTCAGTTACATACATTTTTTTTACATAAGGCATAAGAAAATTATAAATCATTGCACCACCTATTACAAAAACTTCTTCTTTTCCTTCAATCAAATTTTGTATTTGAAGCAATGAATGTACAACTTCCACATTTTCATCATCAACCTTAAAATCTGGGTTTTGACTAAATATTATATGTTTTCTATTAGGAAGAACTCTTCCTAATGACTGGAATGTTTTTCTTCCCATTATCATTGTATGCCCTGTTGTTAGTTCTTTAAAATGTTTTAAATCTTCTGGTAAATTCCATAATAATTTATTATCTTTTCCTATTATATTGTTTTTTGCCTTTGCCACTATTATGCTAAGCATTTCTCTTCCTCCTTGCATGCTGTTTTTTGGGACGGAGTCAAAAAACAGCCTTTATTTATATTTTTATTCTTCCATTTTTTATTTTTTACTTTTTTCCTAAACTGTTTTTTGACTCCGTCCCAAAAAACAGTTCAAAAAACAGTTACTCTGCTACTGGTATTTTTCCTATTTTTATTTCTTTTTGATAATCATAACCTTGTACTTCAAAATCTTCTACTTTAAAACTATAAAAATCTTTTGTATCATTTTTTATCACAAGTTTTGGTGATACATCAATTGGTTTTGCTTCTTCTATTAATTTTTTTACTAATGGTATATGTCTATCATATATGTGACAATCTCCTATATTGTGTGTTAGTGTTCCTACTTTTAAGCCTGAAACTTGTGCAAACATATGTTGAAGTACTGCATATTGCATTACATTCCATCCATTAGCTGTTAGCATATCTTGTGAACGTTGATTTAATATTAAATGTAATTTTCCTTCTTTTACAAGCCATTGTGTTCCGTATGCACAAGGTTCTAACCTCATATCTTTTAGTTCTTCATGATTGAATAAATTTGTCATTATTCTACGGCTTGCTGGATCGTTTTTTAATAAATATAATACATAGTCTACTTGATTCATTTTCTTTATTCCATCTTTTGTTCTAAATTCATATTTTTTTCCTAATTGATAGCCATATGCTTTTCCTATTGTTCCATTTTCATCTATCCATTGATCCCATATATGTGAATTTAAATCTTCTACATTATTTGATTTTTTTTGCCAAATCCATAATATTTCATCAATTGCTTTATATATTGTTTTCGAATTATTTCTTAAAGTTATTATTGGGAATTCTTTTTCTACATTATATTTATTGCTTACTCCTACAATTGATATATAATTTGCTTCACTTCCGTCTTCCCATTTTGTGCGTACACCAGTTCCTTCTGATGAATATCCGTTTTCTAATATTTCTTTACATGTTTCTATAAAATTTTTATCTGCTTCTGTCATTTTATTTTTCCTCCATTTCTATCAAATTTCGTGCCATTTGTATTCCACTTGCAGATGCCATCATTAACCCTCTTGTCATTCCTCCTCCGTCTCCTATACAATATAACTCTTTTATACTTGTTTCGAAATTTTTATCTATAAAAACTTTATTACTATAAAATTTTATTTCTGGTGCATATAATAGATTATGTGGATCTGCAAATCCTTCTACTATTTTGTCCATTGCATTTATAAATCTTAGAATATCTGTCATTGTTCTATATCCTATTGCAAATGTTATATCCCCTGGAACTGCTGATTTTAGTGTTGGTACAACATCATTTCTTTCTAATTCTTCTGGCCATGTACGTTTTCCTCTTCTTATATCTCCTAAGCGTTGTACTAAAACTGCTCCATTTCCTAATTCATTTAAATTTTTTGCGACATTTTTTCCATATTCTATTGGTTTATTAAATGGGTCTTTAAAATTGTGCGATACTAATATTGCTAAATTAGTATTTGTACTTTTTCTATCTTTATATGAATGTCCATTTACTAATGATAAACCGTCATCATATACTTCTTCCGATACAAATCCACTTGGATTTTGACAAAATGTTCTTACTTTATCTCTAAATGGATATGGTCTTCCGAATAAATTTTCCTTCATATAGATATTTATTTACTTCTTTCATTACTTCATCTTTTAGTTCATATCTAACTCCGATATCTACTGCTCCCGGCTCTGTTTTTATTTTGTATTTTTCGCACATATGAGCTAACCAATCTGCGCCTTTTCTTCCTACTGCTAATACTACTCTTTTACTTAGTAACTCTTTTTTATTTTCTTCTTCTCCTGCTTTATGTATTTTTACTCCAACTACTTTTCCATTTTCTATTATTAAATCTTCTACTACTGTTTCATACATCATTTCTATGTTGTTCTCTTCTAAATAGTCCTGGATTTTCTTATATATTTCATGACTTTTTTCTGTTCCTAAATGCCTTATTGGTATTCCTATTAAATTTATGTCTTCTTTTTGAGCCTTTTTCTTTAATTTATTTACTTCTTCTTTGTATTCAGTTCCTTCTAAATGTTTATCTGCTCCAAATTTTAAATATACATTGTCTGCATAATCTATTAATTCTTTTGTTTTTTCTACCCCTATATATTTATGTAAGTTTCCTCCTACATAAATATCTTCATCTTCTTTATTATATAAAGAAAGTTTTCCATCTGAAAATGCTCCTGCTCCTGAAAATCCACTTGTTATATTACAAAATGGTTTACATTTCATGCATTTTCCTTTTTTCTCAACAGGACAATATCTTTTTTCTACTGGTTTTCCTTCTTCTATCAGTAATACATTTTTTGCTCTTTTCTTCTGTATCAATTCATATGCTAAAAATATTGAACTAGGTCCCATTCCTACTACTATTAAATCATATTTGTCCATAAAAAACCTCCATATGATATATTCCAAACCATTAATCAGTATATCATATGGATTTTAAAATTTCTACAAATTTTTCAAATTATTTTTATTTATTTTTGCTTGTTTTAGTACTGAATATACTAATCTTTTTTTTACATCTTTTGCATGTCTTGATATTGTAATTTTCCCCGGCTTTGTATGGTGTTTATATTGGTAATGTCCTCCTGCCACCTTACTTTTATACCAACCATCATTCAGCAATATCTTTTCTAATTCCATAAATTTCAATCTTTCACCTTCTTTCTATTAGGTGATTTCTTGAATAATTTAGAATTTTTTTATTAAATTTTAAGAAAAAACTATATAAATAATGATTAAATTATATCATTTTTTTGTATAAGTAAACTTTCCTCTTGTTATCTACCATATATAAAATCTTTTCTACTAAAATTAAACCTCCTGTTTTTTCTTTACTCTTTCCAATTCTTCTTTATCTATTCCTGTTGTAGCTATTATTATTTCATCTGCAACTTTTAAATTTAACATAGCTTTAATTATTTGAACTCTGCTCTTTTTCATTCCCTCCTGTCTTCCTTTCTCAACATTTTCTTCTATTATTGTAGCTAATGTGCTTTCAAAATTTGATAATACCATAAAAACTCCTCCTAAATAGATTAATTACTAATTTTTTGTTAGTTTTATTTTTTCTAATTCTTTTTTATCTATTCCTGTTGTAGCTATTATTATTTCATCTGCAACTTTTAAATTTAACATAGCTTTAATTATTTGAACTCTTCCTTTTTCAACGCCTTTTTTCATTCCTTCTTGTCTTCCTTTTTCAACATTTTCTTCTATTATTGTTGCTAATGTGCTTTCAAAATTTGATAATACCATTGTTTTTCCTCCTTCCATTATTTCCTTCTTGATCCTTTTCTTTAATTGCTCTAGTTCTTCTTTCTTTAGTACTTTTGTTATCCATGGCATTACTTCTTCTAATCTCTCTACTACTAATAATGTCGTTTCTATTTCATATTCATTTGCTCCGCCTAATTTTCTTATCTTTTCTATTATATACTTAAAATCTTCTATATTTTTTATTCTTTCAAAGGACATAAACAATCCTATTCCTGTTCTTCTTTCTACTAAAAAATCAATTGAATAATTATTTATATCTACTACATTATATTTTGGATATGTTAATGGTGGAAATTTATATTTATTATTTTCATTCTGGACTATTGTAGTAGGTGCATCCCATGGTCTTTTAGAAGTGCTTAATACTACTGGATATATTATTGGTGCTTTTGCATTTTTTCTTTTATTTTTATATTCTTCATCATTTTCTATTACTAAAGAACAATAATCACCCATTCTTTTTGCCATCTTATAATCTATTGTACTTTGATGTTCTAATAATATATATGAACTATCTTCTTTTACTTTATATAATAAATCCATTATTCTTGTTCTTAATTTTAACTTTGTTCTAAATTCTCTATTATAATTTTCTATATCTTTTTCTTCTATTACTAGGTTTAAAAAATCTTTCATAAAATTTTTTAATTCTTTAGGTTTGTTTAGTATTTCTTTTACTAAACTATCATGTATTTTATTTCTTTCTGATTTTTTGATTTTTCTTATAAATCTTTTTTTAGCTATTTTTTCTTCTTTTGGTACAATTATTTTTTCCAATATATCTCCTCCTCTATATTTTACATTTTATTTACTATTAAAGTCAAGTTGATTTTAAAGTAAATGTTTTTATATTCACCTTTATTTCTCTTTTTTTCTTTATTTTTCTTATGTTTTCTTTAATTTTTATTATTTATATTTTTCTTTAGTTTATTTTTTCTAAACCCTAAGGAATTTAAATAAGATTTTAAATTCTTTTGAATGAATTTTTGACATAAATTAAAAGTCATAAAACAAATATACTTTCACAAAAATTTATAACAAAAATTATTTTTTATTCATTGGATTTGTTTAGAATTAATTTTTTGAATAAATAAAATTTAAAAAACGTTTTTTAATTTTGTAAAAATATATTACCATATAAAAAATCAAAATTCAAGTTCTTATTAAAGATTTCCCGAACTTTTCATCGCAAAAAATGACAAAAATCGACTATATAATAAAAAATTCCTTGTTTTATTCCTTTCATTTCTTGCTAGTACTTTGAATATAATATTTTTTCTTTACATTTTTATAATAATTTAAAAAAGGTAATAAATCTATACAAATTTACTACCTTTTATAAAAAATGAAAGAAAATCATTTTAAAAACTATTTTATTGCCACTCTAAAATTGGATATCCATTATTTATATTATTAGTATCTGCTTTAAAGGCATTTTCTCCATTTACTACATCTAATACACTTGGAAATTTATCTATACTTTCTAATTCTGTCACTCCTGTAGATGTACCTTCTCCTCCTATTCCATCATCACAAGTACCTCTTAAATAATTGCAATTGTTTAATGTTGCATATAATCCATTACCTATTACACTTCCTATTTTATTACTATTTACATTGTCTGAATCTATTGCTCCTATATTGTATGAATTTTTTATAACATTACCACTTTTCACATCTGTTGTTCCCACAATACCACCTGCTGATGTATCTCCTTCATTATCCACATCTACTATTGTTCCAATATTAAAAATATCACTTATAGTTGTTGAATTAGTTTGTACTGCTAAAATTCCTGCAATTGCCAATTTTTTGGAATTTCCAGTAATCTTTCCTGTATTATAACAATTTTTTATAAAACCGCTAACCAATGTAGAACAAATTCCTCCTACATGTGTATCATTATCAACACAAGTAGCTACAATTTTTCCTCTATTATAACAATTTTTTATAAAACCGCTAACCAATGTAGAACAAATTCCTCCTACATGTGTATCATTATCAACACAAGTAGCTACAATTTTTCCTCTATTATAACAATTTTTTATGTTTAAGTCGCCTTGTCCTACTATTCCACCACATCCAATATCTGCGCTTCCTTCTTCTTGAAGAATATTTGTAGCAGTTATATTAGCCAAATTGTAACAATTTTCTACATTATTAAGTTCATACACTGTTCCTGCTATTCCTCCAACCGGCATCCATGAACTTCCTGTTACATTTATACTTCCTGTTACATAACTATTATATATATTATTATAACTAGCTCCTGTTAATCCTCCAACTGTTGTAACTACACCTTTTACTGTTATATTTGCATTTACTAATCCTAAGTTTCTAATTTCTCCATAAGTAATTGCAAAAAGTCCTGCTATTACCGTCTCGCTTCTATCTATATTCATATACATTGAACATATTGCTTTATTATCTCCGTCAAAAGTTCCATAGAAACTATTGGCTAAATCTTGGCTTCCTATTGGCTTAAA
>CALXZU010000027.1 GCA_944393325.1 uncultured Clostridia bacterium | reverse complement strand
TCAAATGCAAATGTTAGTTTCAAATTCTCACCTCCATCTGTTTTATATTTATATCATATAAAACAAATTTTTGCAAGCAATTTAAAGTAAATTTTTATTTTTTACTTAATTTTAAAACAGTTTGTGTTACTTTCCTATTATAAAAAAAATTGCATATAATAAAATGGAAATTTAATTTCATTTTATTATACACATTTTTTAACCTTTTATCCTCTTCTTTATTTCTTCTATTTTTTCTTTTGTTTCACCTGTAAGTTCTATAATATCTTCTGTTTTTGTATTTTTTTCTAATAGTTTTATTATAAATTCCTCGCATTTTTGTGTAGCTCCTTGCTCTATTCCCTGTTCCATTCCTTTCCTTGTTGCAAATTCTATAGCATCTGCTTCATCTCTTATAGCTCTTAATCTATACTCATAGTTATTTCTTTCTTCTTGACTTAGGCTCATAGAAGCCAGTTTTTTCTTTATTTTTTTTATTTCTTTATTCTTTTTACTCGCTTCACTCACTTTTTCATCACTCCCTACAAATAACCATAACCACTCTTCTAATTTTGTATGCATTTTTGGATTCTTCTTTTTAAATTTTGGTAATTCTATTATATGCATTTCTAAATGTTTTGTCATATACCTATCTTCTTTTTCATAACCCATTTCTACTTTTTCTTCTTCTTTTGGTTCTTCAAATATCATCCTTGCTATCGAATGGTATTCATTTCTTTTATAATATGTAAAATTTACTATGTTTATCACTATTGATTTTTTGCAATTAATATATGGCTCTCCTTCTTTTAGTTCATTTACATAGTTACTCGCTAAATAAAACGTATCCCTTTGTTCTATGTTATGCTCATTTCTTACCTGCATTTCCACATCCACTACTGTTGTATTATTTAATGTAACTTTTAAGTCTAATACTCCATATTTACTATCATAATAATTTTTTGGTATTTCTGGATTTTTTATTTCTATTTTATATATTTTTTCACAAAGTATACTTTCTAAAAAATCCTTTAATGCTTCTTTATTTTCTTCTTGTCCAAAAATACGTTTAAACACATAATCACATGTTAATGGTAATAATTTTATTGCTTTTTGCTCCATTTAATTCCTCCTTATAATATCATATTTTTTTCATTTTTTCAATAGGATTTCTATTTTTATAGATAAAAATTAATTATATGATAAATTTAAAATAAAATATTAATAATTAAGTTTTTTAATTGTACTCTAAATTTTACAAATATTTTGTACACACCTTTTTTATTTAATATTTGTTATAAATATATGGAATACTTTAAAGAAATAAAATTCTTTGAAAAAATTTATTAAAACAATATTATTTTAACATATAAATTTTAAAAAGTCTGTCGAAACTTGTCGATTTTCTAAAAAATTTTAAAAAATTTTTTTAATTACAGAAAAAAGAAGTTTTTACACTTCTTTTTAATTATACTCATCTTTAATTGCTACCATTAATTCATTTGATTGGACAACTCTTTCTTCCCCTTGATACTTATATTTTGCCCCTGTAAAATATCCTTGATAACCTAAATTCTCAAGTCTTGTTCTACATAATCTTAAAAACTCCTGTGTTTCTTCTTCTGATAAATCAAATTTTATTCTTACTTCATAAAAAGTAATAATTACTATATTTTCATTTTCATCTATTTTATTATCTAAATACCTTGTAATTTCCTGCATTGTCATATTTCTTACTCTCCTTTACTTGGTATATTTTACCACATTTTTTTCCAAAAATAAAGAGAAACATATTTTTTTCTAAAATTTTTATCTTAATCTTTATCCAATCTTTTCTATATCAATACGTGCATTATCATATCTTATATCTTCAATAGAAACTCCTTGTAACTCTAAAGTGTCTCCTGCATTTAATCTTAATATCACTGTTGACGTCAAAGTCATTCTATTACTTGTACTATTTCTTATTACTGGTGACTGGTTAAAAGTGTTATTTAATGGTGTATTATTTACTAACAAAACCGCATTAAAATTAAAAGTTCCTGTTACATCTTGAACACCAAACAATTGATATGATATTTGATATATCCCTGTTTCATTTATATTTATATCCTCACTTCCATCTACATGTGAAAGTGCTGTTCCTTCTACTATCTCATTTTGGCTAAACTTAATTGTAGTAGTACCAAGCTGTGTATTGTCACCGCGGATTTGCAATTGCAACTAAAATATTAGGTGTTTTATCATTACTATTGTTATTATTTATAATTATAACTATTAAAACAAATATGAAAATCAAAGCTAATGCTATTATAATCCCTTTAAGCACATTATTGTAACAACACATATAAAACTCCTCCTCTTTATATGTTATGTTTATTCTTTATATAATGTACTTTTTTAATTATTTAATATTATTTTATCAATTTTACATTTTTTAATCTTAAAGCATTAAGAATAACAGTTATACTACTAAACATCATAGCAATACTTGCTATCATAGGATTTATTGAAACTCCAAATTTAGTAAATAATCCCATTGCAATTGGTATAGTTAAACAATTGTAGAAAAATGCCCAAAATAAATTTTGCTTTATATTTCTAATTGTTTTTTTACTAATTGTAATTAAATTCAAAATTCCATTTAAATCATTTTTAGTAAGTATCACATCAGAAGAATCCATTGCAATATCTGTCCCGCTATTCACGCTAACACCTATATCTGCTGTAGTCAAAGCTGGACTATCATTTATTCCATCTCCACACATCAATACATATCTATTTTCATTTTTCATTTCCTTAATAATATTTGTTTTTTCAGCTGGTAATACATTTGAAATAACTTTTGTTATTCCTATTTCATTTGCTATTTTCTCAGCAGTTTTCTTATTATCTCCTGTTAGCATAATAGTTTCTATTTTATTATTATTTAATTCTTGTATAAGATCTAAAGCATTTTCTCTTATAATATCATTTACACCAATTAAAGCAAGTATATTATTATCTTTAACCACATAGACAATACTATTTCCATCTTGTGAAAGGTCTTCTTCATCTTTAATATACTTATTTTCTATACTATATTTTTCTAACATTTTTGAATTTCCAATTATAAATTTTTCATTATCTATCTTACCTATAATACCAAGGCCTGTTATGTTTTCAAAATCTTCAACATCTAAAATTTCAAACCTATTTTCTTCTAAATAGTCTAAGAAAGCCTTTCCTATTGGATGTGTTGATTTACTTTCTATACTACCAACCAATTGTAATAATTTATTTGTTTCCATATCAGAAAAATTTATAACTTTAGCAATTTTTAGTTTTCCATATGTCAATGTTCCTGTTTTATCAAATACAATAGTATCCACTTTTCTTGCATTTTCTAATATCTCGCTTTTCTTCACTAATATTCCATTGCTTGCACACACACCTTCTGAAACAACTATTGCAAGAGGAGTTGCTAAACCTAAGCTACATGGACAAGCTACTACTAATATTGTAACAAATCTTACTAAACTTTGGGAAAATTCATACCCTAATATTAAATATACAATAAAAGTTAAAATTGCAATTATTATAATACTTGGCACAAAATAACCTGAAACTTTATCAGCAATTTTGCTAATTGGTGCTTTTGTATTACTTGCTTCTATAACTAATCTTACAATTTCAGATATAGTAGACTCTTTTCCTATTTTTTCAGCTATGTATTCTATATATCCATCATAATTAATACTTCCCGCAATAACTTTATCACCCTTTTGCTTACCTATAGGCTTACTTTCTCCTGTTATAAAAGACTCATCAAAATGAGCTCTTCCATCTACTATTTCACCATCAACCGCAATTTTTTCACCAGGTTTACAAATAACAATATTTCCTTTATGTATTTCATCTAAAGTGACTTGTTTCTCTTTTCCATTCACCTTAAGTGTAGCTTTATTTGGTGTTATCTTTACTAATTTTTGAATAGCATCTTTTGTTTTATCTTTACTAATCCTATCTATATATCTACCTAATTTTATAAAATATATTACAATGGCAGTAGATTCAAAATATAAATTATGCACACTTTCTGTACTTCCTTTAAATATCATAATCATACTATATACACTATATAAAAAACTACTTAAAACTCCAATACCAACTAATGTATCCATATTAGGTGTTTTATGAATTAAATTTTTATATCCATTTTTTAATATATCATATCCATAAATAATAAAAGCAATTGAAAATACAAATAAACATATTGTATAATTTATTGGATTTATTTTTACATCTAAAAAGCTAAAAATAGGTAAATTTACCATATGTCCCATAGATATATACATAAGTACAATAGCTAATATAGTAAAAATTATAAACATTATTTTTTCTTTCTTATCATTCTTTTCTAAATTTATTTCCTTAAATTCACCTAAACTTTTAAACCCTGCTTGCTTTACAAAATCATCCAATTTATTTTGACTAGTTATAATATTTTCATCATAAACAATTGTAGCATTTGCCATAACTAAATTAACACTTGCTTCAATTACACCATTTTGCTTATTTAAATATTTTTCTAACCCATTTGAACATGCAGAACAAGTCATTCCTTCAATAGACAAAATTATCTTCTTCATTTTCTCCTCCATTATCTTACTATTTTTAGCAAGTAATTTTTGAAAAGTCGTTTTTTCTCGTCTCAAAAAAACGACCTATCTTAATTTTTCTAAAGCATTTGAAATCCTAAATCTATTATTTTTTCTTTTATTACTGAAATCTCAACTTCTCTATCTGTTGTAACTACAACTTTTCCTGTTTTATGATTTGCCTCTACATTTGTTATTCCTTCTATTGTTGATAACGCATTTTTTACTCTATTTTCACATCCTTCACACATCATACCTTCTACTTCAAAAGTTATTTCTTTCATATTTTAACCACTCCTTTTTTATTCTTATTTATTACCTTTATATCACTTTTTTATTATTTTTTCTATACCTTTTTTACCCTTAACACTCTTAATGCATTTATAATTGCTATTATAGAAACACCAACATCTGCAAATACAGCTTCCCACATAGTAGAAATTCCAAATGCACTTAAAATTAGTACAAGTATTTTTATAAATATTGCAAAAATGATATTTTGTTTTACTATTTTCATTGTTCTTTTTGATAATTTAATTGCATCTACTATTTTAGATAATTCATCTGTCATTAATACAATATCTGCTGCTTCTATACTACTGTCTGCACCTAATCCTCCCATTGCTATACCAATATCTGAAATAGCAAGTACTGGTGCATCATTTATTCCATCTCCAACAAATACAAGTTTTCCTTTTTTACTCTTTTGTTTTAATAATTTTTCTACTTTCTCTACTTTTTCTGTTGGCAACAATTCTGTATATACCTCATCTAATCCTAATTTTCGAGCTACATCTTGCCCTACACTGCTTCTGTCTCCTGTTAACATTACTGTTTGTTTTATATTATTTTTCTTTAAATCTTCTATTGTTTTTTTAGCCTCTTTTTTTATCTCATCTGCAATTAGTATATATCCTTTAAATTCTCCATTTACTGCTACATAAAGTATAGTTCCTATATCATTTGATTTAGAATATTTTATATTTTTTTCTTTCATCAATTTTTCATTTCCGACTAATACACATTTATTATCAATTATAGCTTCTATCCCCAAACCTGATAACTCTTGTGTTTTCTCTATTTGTTTTTCATCAATTTCCTTTCCATATGCTCTTTTCACAGAAAGTGAAATTGGATGATTTGAAAAACTTTCTGCATATGCTGTGATTTTTAATAATTCCTCTTTAGAAATTCCTATTGCTTCTATTTTTTGTACTTCAAATGTTCCTTTTGTTAATGTTCCCGTTTTGTCAAATACAACTGTCTCAAGATTTGATAATTGTTCTAAATAATTACTTCCTTTTATTAAAATTCCCATTTTAGATGCTGCACCTATTCCTCCAAAAAAGCTCAAAGGAATTGAAATAACAAGTGCACATGGGCAAGATACTACTAAAAATGACAATGCTCTATAAACCCATTCTGAAAAATTTGCATCTTCTAATAAAAGTGGTGGAAGTACTGCAAGAAAAACTGCAATAATTACAACTATTGGTGTATAATATGTAGCAAATTTTGTAATAAAGTTTTCTGATTTTGATTTTTTACTACTAGCATTTTCTACTAAATTTAATATCTTACTTACAGTTGATTCCCCAAATTCTTTTTTTACTTCTACTTTTAAAACTCCATTTAAGTTTATAGAACCACTTAATACTTCTTTTCCTTTTTCTACATCTAATGGTATTGTTTCTCCTGTTAATGCTTTTGTGTCAATACTAGATTTTCCTTCTATAATATAACCATCTAACGGTATTTTCTCACCTGGTTTTATTATTATTGTTTCTCCTATTTTTACTTCCTCTGGGCTTACTTTTGTAATTTTTCCATTTCTTTCTACATTTGCAAAGTCTGGTCTTATATCCATTAAACTTGCTATTGATTTCCTTGATTTATCTACTGCATAACTTTGGAATAATTCCCCTATTTGGTAAAATAACATAACTGCAACTGCCTCTGGGAATTCTCCAATTAGAAATGCTCCAATTGTTGCTACCGTCATTAAAAAGTTTTCATCAAAAATTTTCCCTCTTCTTATATTCCTTACTGCTTTCTTTATAATTTCTAAACCTACTATAATATATGCAATCATATATATAGTATTATTTATCCATTCATTACTAAAATTTATTATAAGAGCTATAAAAAACAATATAAGTGCTATTACTATTTTAATTTTCTTCTTCTTCACTTTGGTAATCCTCCTTAGATTTCTTTTATACTTACATCTGGTTCTTCTTTTTTTATAACTTTTCTTACTTTTTGTAATATCTCTTCTCTATCTTGTTCATTATACTCTATTTCCATTTTTTGCATAAGAAAATTTATACTTACATTTTCTATTCCTTCTATTTTTCCTATTTTTCTTTCTAATTCATTTGTGCAATTTGCACAGTCTAATCCTTCTATTTTAAACTTACTTTTCATTTTTTCCTCCTATCTTCTATGTTCTATATGTTGAACTCCTATTTCAAATACTTGTTTTACATGTTCATCATCTAACATATAGAAAACTTCTTTTCCTGATTTTCTACATTTAACAATCCCGCTTCTTCTTAATGTTCCTAATTGATGTGATATTGATGATTTACTCATTCCTAATACATTTGCTATGTCACATACACACATTTCATTTTGATCTAATGCAAATAATATTTTTACTCTCGTTGTATCACCAAGTATTTTAAAAAATTCTGCAAGTTTATTAAATAAATCTTCATTAGGCATGTTTTTTATTGTGTTATCTACTACATCTTTGTGAATCACATTACAGTCACATGTAAATTCATTTTTTGGCATTTTTCCATCTCCTTCCTCATTTCAATTGAATATCTATTCAACTTTAATTATATTATATGTGAATACTTATTCAACTGTCAATACTTTTTTAAAATTTTTTTAAAAAAATAAGTGAGTACATAGCCTCACCTATTAAAATATAGTTTTATTTATATATTTTTTCTAAATTTGCCTGTCTTTTTATTTTATTTGTTGTTGTTTTAATTAGTGGTTCTTCTGAAATAATCATTCCCCTTATTGCTTTGTATTTAGGCATAATTTTATTTATTTCTTTTATTTTATCTGATAAAACTTTATGAATTTCTTCATATGTTTCTGCCTTATATGCCTCTTTCATTATTTCTCTATCAAATATAATTTTAACATTAATTTTAATATCTTCTTTATCATCTGACTGTTGTTTTCCAAAAATAAATGATTCTTTAACACCTTCTATTTTATTAACTAAGGCTTCCATTTCTTCTGGGAATATATTTTTACCATTTTTAAGGACAATTACACTTTTCTTTCTTCCGCAAATAAATATATATCCATCTTCATCTATTTTTGCTAAATCTCCTGTGTGGAACCATCCATCTTTTTCCATAACTTCTTTTGTTGCTTCTTCATCACCATAATATCCTAGCATTACATTTGGACCTTTTACAGTAAGTTCTCCCATACCTTCTTCATTTGCATCATCTATTCTTGCCTCAATAGATGGAAGTGCTTTACCTATTGAACCAACTCTGAAATGTTCATTTGTTTCAACTCCAATTACTGGTGATGTTTCTGTTAATCCATACCCTTGGCATAAATTAATTCCCCAATCTCTAAATGCATATTCAACTTCTTTATCTAATGCTGCAGCACCACTTATAAATAATTTTATATTTCCACCAAATATTTTATGAATATCCTTAAATATTTCTTTCTTCTCTTCCATTGTTTTGTTTCTATTTTGTTCCATAAGTTTTTTTACTGCTTCTAATTTGCCTTGTTTTTCCAGATTTTTTATAATTGTTTTATACATGCTCTCATATATTGCAGGTACAAAAGAAGCAAATGTTATTTCATATTCATTTAAGTTTTCTACAATATGTCTTATTCCATCACAGAAGGATCTTTGAGCTCCTATGTATAATGAATAAAGCATTCCTACTGTGCACTCAAACACATGGTGTAATGGTAGAAATGATAATATTCTATCACTTGAATCTACTGTTAAAATAGACGCAAAATCTGTTACATTTGATACTAAATTCTTATGTGATAGAGCAACTACTTTTGATTTAGAAGTCGTTCCTGATGTAAATAACATTATATTCATTTCTTCTGCATTAATTTTAGCATCTAAAAACTCTTTGTTTCCTTCTTCCAATAATTTTTTTCCTTTTTCTATTAATTCCTTTTCTGAATATATTCCTTCTTCATGTTCTGTTGTATCCATTGAGATTAAGTGTTTTAATTTATTTTTTTCACTAAATCTTATTCTTTTTATAGTTTCTTCATATTTTTTAGAATAGAATATTGCTTCCACTTCTGATCTTTCAATTAATTCTTCTAATTCATTATCTGGAAGCGATCTATCTAAAGGAACTACTATTCCTGTTCCGCATGCTATTGATAAATACGCAAGCTCCCATTCATATCTATTTTCACCAATTACAGCTATTCTTTTATCTTTTAATCCTAAACTAATTAATGCTGTTCCTAAATAGTTTATCATATCTCTTATTTCTTTATGTGTATATACTTTATATTTTCCTTCACCTATTTTTATTTTATAACCAGGTCTATCACCGTATAATTTTCCTGTTTTTTCTAACATATCTTTTAAATCTGTAACTTTTATCATATTTGTACTCATCTTATCTTCTCCATTTCTTTTTTATTTTAGTTTCCGCTACAACCATTTTTATTCTCGTTACATTTATGGCTACAATTATGTTCTTTACTATTATAATTGCAATTAGCATTTTCATTATATTCTAATTTTCCTTCTAATAATCTACTTACAGCATTATCACTATTTCCTGTTATTCCTGCATATAATTCTATATTAGCTAATTTTAATGCTTCTTTTGCACCATTTCCAATTCCGCCACAAATTAATATATTGATTAATTTTGAAGAAAGCAATTTAGCTAATGCTCCATGTCCTTCTTCTTTACCTACATCTATTATTTCTTCTTTTATTATTTTATTTTCTTTTATATCATATATTTTGAATTGTTTTGTGTGTCCAAAATGCTGACAAATTTCTCCTTTTTCGTATGCCGTTGCTACTTTCATCCTTCCCTCCTTTTTTACTTTTTATTTTTCTTTCACATTATACTACTTTTTTTATTTTCTATCAATAACCGACTACATAGTTTTAGCTTAAAGGTATTTATTTATCTATTTCTAACATTGTAACTGCTTTGTGAACTACCCATTGTCTAAAGCGAGGCTGTTTAAAGCCAATGGATTGCGGTTGGCTTATATTTCAACATCAATTTTCCCGTCTTTTTGAGGCAATCTCATTAATCCAAATCCCAATTTTCCAATTTTCTCACCTAAATATCCCATGAAAATCACTCCTTGTTATGTTTTATACCATTTTTTCTATAACTGAATAAATTACAAATTGTATTTATATTCCAAATTCTTTTGCATATTCCACTACACCAGTTATTTCTTTATCAAAATCATTTAATTTTACTGCCATAAAATTTTCATTATGAACTTCAAAAGGTGCTCTTATTCCATATTTTATTGCCGGAACATATCCACTTTTAGAATAATAATTTTTACTCCCTAAAACGATAACAAAATGATAACCTAATTGTTTTGCTATTTGATGTCCTTTTTCTATTAATTTTTTACCTATTCCCTTGTTTTGATATCCAGGCAAAACTGCAAGTGGAGCTAATGCTAGTTCTTCATATTCTCCTATTTTTATTTTTGTAAATAATATATATACAACTATTTTATTATTCTGAATTGCTACTAATGATAACTCTGGAATAAAATTACAACTACTTCTTAACGCCTCTACTAAGTCTTGTTCATTTCCATCACTAAACTCAACTGTTTCAAAAGCTCTTTTTACTAAATTATATACTTCTTCATAATCTTCTCTACTTTCTTTTCTTATCTCTATCATTCTAATCTCCTATATAACTTATTATCTGTTTTAAATAATATCATAAATAAAAATAATTATCAATATAATCATTTTCACCTGTTGTGTCATCTATAAAATGTCTTTTTTTATTTCTTCTTTTAATTATATATATTATTTTTACATATATTTTCTTGTTATATTGCTACTTTAATGTTATATTTAAATAAAATAATATTTTTATAATAGAGGTGATAAAAAATGCAATATGTATATAATCCAAAAAATGTATGTCCAAGAGAAATGAAAATTGAAGTAGATGGGAACATAATAAAAAAAGTAGAAATAGTTGGTGGCTGTGCTGGTAATACTGTTGGTATATCAAGATTGATTCAAGGTATGGATATTAACGAAGCAATAAGAAGATTAACAGGAATCCCTTGTGGAAATAAAGGAACTTCTTGCCCAGACCAATTAGCTGAAGCATTAAAAGGTATAAAAGAAAAAATGGAAAAAATGAAGAAGTAAATAATATATCAAATAGACAGATAATAAAACAAATTATCTGCCTATAATATCTTTTATATATTTTTCATAAATCATTTTTGCCATTAACAATTTTTTAATAAGTCTATACTCCAACTGTTGAAAAACCATTATCTACATGTATAATCTCTCCAGTAATAGCACTTGATAAATCACTAAATAAAAATGCTGTGCTATCGCCTACTTGAGATGGAGTTACATTTTCATGTAGCGGAGCTCTTTGTTCTACTACATCTAATATAGAATTGAAATCTTTGATTCCTTTTGCTGATAATGTTTTAATAGGTCCTGCTGAAATTCCATTAATCCTCATTTTATCTTTTCCCAAATCTTTTGCTAAATATCTAATGCTTGCTTCTAACGCTGCTTTCGCAACACCCATAACATTATATCCATCAATAGATTTTTCAGAACCATAATATGTATATGCTACAATACTTGCTCCTTCATTTAGCATATCTTTTTCTCTTAATTTTCTGACAATAGCAACTAGTGAATAAGCACTTACATCATTTGCATGTGCAAAACCATCTCTTGAAGTTAATATAAAATCATTTCTTAAATCTTCAGTATTTGCATGTGCAATTGCATGTAAAACTCCATCCACTTTTCCATGATTTTCTTTTATTTCGTCTAAACATTTATCTATATTTTCATCTAAACTTACATCACCTAAAACATATGCTTTTGCTCCTGGTAATTCTTCTAATAATTTATTTACCTTTTCTAAGTTTTCTTCAGCACAAGTACAAATAACCTCTGCACCTTGCTCATAAGCTGATTGAGCAGCTCCCCAAGCTATACTCCATTTATTTCTAACTCCCATAATAACTACTTTTTTTCCTTTTAAAATCATTATAAATTCCTCCTTTTATTGGGGACGTTTCCTTTGCACACATAAATGTCGCTAAATGAAACGTTCCTATTACATTACTCTAAATTTTTTATATCTTTGTTCTACTAACTCTTTTTCTGTTAGTTTTTCTAAGTTTTTAATTTCTTTAAGCAAATATTCTTTTATATTTTCACATATTGCTTCAAAATCATTTTGTGCACCTTTCTCTGGCTCTTTTATTATTTTATCGATTATTCCTAATTTTTTCAAGTCTTTTGCTGTCAATTTCATATTTTCTGCTGCTTCTTTCGCTTTGCTTGAATCTTTATATAATATACTAGCAAAACCTTCTGGTGAAAGTACTGAATATACTGCATTTTCTAACATTATTATTTTGTCTCCTACTCCAATTGCTAATGCTCCACCACTTGATCCTTCTCCTATTACTATACATATTATTGGAACTTTTAGTTTCGACATTTCCATTAGATTCTTCGCTATTGCCTCTCCTTGTCCTCTTTCTTCTGCACCCATACCTGGATATGCTCCTGGTGTATCAATAAAAGTTATTATTGGTCTTTTAAACTTTTCTGCTTGTTTCATTAATCTTAATGCTTTTCTATATCCTTCTGGTTCTGGCATACCAAAGTTTCTTTCCATATTTTCTTTTACATTTTTTCCTTTTTGCTCTCCAATTATAGTTACAGGTTTATCATCTAATAAAGCAATTCCGGCAACTATCGATTTATCATCTCCAAAATATCTATCTCCATGAAGCTCAATAAAATCATGAAATATATTATTTATATAATCAGTTGCCTTTGGTCGTTCCAATTCTCTAGCTAAGGTAACTCTATCCCATGCTGTTTTACTCATTTCTCTTTGCACCCCCTTTAGCGTGTAATCTAAGTAATTTTGCAAGTGTTTCCTTCATATCTTTTCTTTCTACTATTTTATCGATAAAACCATGTTCTAATAAAAATTCTGAACTTTGAAAGCCTTTTGGTAATTTTTGTTTTATTGTCTGCTCTATTACTCTTGGTCCCGCAAAGCCAATTAATGCTTTTGGCTCTGCTAATATTATATCTCCTAAACTTGCAAAACTTGCTGTTACTCCCCCTGTTGTTGGGTCTGTTAATACTGATATATAAAGAAGTCCTTTTTCATTTAATTTTGCTATTGCTGCAGATGTTTTAGCCATCTGCATAAGTGATACTATACCTTCTTGCATTCTTGCTCCACCTGATACGCAAAACATTATTAATGGTAATTTTTTCTTTATTGCTGTCTCTATTGCCAAAGTTATTCTTTCTCCTACTGCTCTTCCCATACTTCCCATAAGGAAGTTTCCATCCATTACTCCAAGTACTACCTTTTGTCCTTCTATTTCACATATTCCACATTTTACAGCTTCATCTATTTTTGTTTTTTCTCTTAATGTTTCTACTTTTTTCATGTAACCATCAAATTGCAGTGGATCAGATGTTAATATGTCTTTTCCTATTTCTTCAAATGTTCCTTCATCTGCTATTTGTTTTATTCTTCTTCTTGCTGATAACCTAAAATGTTTTCCACAATTAGGGCATACACTTAAGTTTTTGTGTAATTCTTCTTTATAAAGTATTTCTTTACAATTGTCGCATTTAACCCATTTACCAATCATTCTGTCTGATGCTTTTTCATTTCTCTTTTTTACTTTTTCTTCTTCATTTATTTTTTTAACTTTATCTATTATCAAAGAAAAGCCCCCTTATCAAAATAAATATTTTCAATATTTGTTATTATACATTTTATTTTTATTTTTTTCAATTAGAATAAACGGTCAAAAGGGACGTTTCCTTTGCGACTTTTTAGTCGCATCTGGGACACATCTTATAAAGAGCTGTCCTCCAATACAATATTTGTATCACTAAAGAAAACGTCCCAAAAATTACTGGTAATTGTTTATTAAAAGTGTTATAATATTAAAGTATTTGAAAAAAGACGTAATAAGCATAGAAAAACTAGATAAACTTATTAATAAAAACAATAATTAAATTATTGTTAAAATAATTAATGTATGATAATATAATAATGGTTTAGGAGGTGTTAATATGTCAAGTAAGCAATATGCATATATAAATAATAAAATGTTAAAATGGGCAAGAGAAGAAACGCCATTAGGAATAGAAGATGTAGTTGAAAGGATTAAAAGTATAACCAAAGAAGAATTAATAAAATGGGAATCAGGTGAAGAGTTTCCAAGTATCAATATTTCAAAAAAAATAGCAAAATTGTATGACATACCTTTTGCAGCATTATACCTAACAGAATTACCTTCGTCAACCAAAATAGAATATATCGACAGACGAACTTTTTCAACTAGCGAAATTGAAGGAATTTCATATGAACTATGGAGGCAGATAAGATATTTTAAATCATGTAGAGAAAGTATATTGTCAATTATAGATAATGATTATACTGGACCTAATATTCCTCAGTTTAAAAAAGATGAAAAATTAGAAGATATAGTAATAACCATTAGAAAATATCTTGACATGAATACTCCATTAAAAAACAAAACAGCTTTTGGTAGCAATTTTTTTAATTATTTTAGAAACAAAATTGAAGAGAAAGGCATATTAGTTTTTCAAATATCTGGTATTGAGCTACAGCAAATAAGAGGAATATCTTTAAATTATGAGTTGTTTCCAATAATAGCTGTCAATAAAAAAGACTCTGAAAGAGCAAAGGTGTTTACATTGTTTCATGAGTTAGCACACTTAATAAGAAGAACATCAGCATTATGTTCGATAGATTTTTCAGATGATAGAGATGATGAAGAAAAAATATGTGATAATATTGCAGGAAATATATTAGTGCCAAAATATAAAATAGAAGAAATTAATTTAAAAAACATTAATAATAAGAGAATTGAGGATTTAGCTAATATATTTGGTGTAAGTAAATTTGTTATTTTAAAAAGACTTTATGACGAAGAAAAAATATCTTATATGTTCTATAAAAGTAAATATGAAGAATTTTATAATAATTTTATGGAGAATAAAGAGAATATAAAAAAGGCAAAAGAAAGTTCAGACATTAGAATACCGTATCATTTAAAGTTCTTAAGTACTAATGGAAATTTGTTTCCTTCATCTATAATTAACGCATATTATGAAGGAAAAATATCTTTAGGAGAGGCATGTAGAACTTTAAATATAAAAACAAGGCAAATTGAAAAAATAGAAAAGGTGGTGATGCTTTAATGAATAACAAGATTTATGTTATTGATGCTTGTTCTCTGATTGAAGCATCAAAACGATATCATTTAAATATGAAAATTTTCAAATCAATATGGGATAAATTTGCTGAAATGTTAGAAAACGGTCATTTAATTTCTTCAATAGAAATTTTTGATGAATTACAAGATGAAGATTTACAAGAATGGATAAAACCGTATAAAAAAGCTTTCAAACCATTAACACAAGAAGTACAGAACAATGTTACTAAAATTTTAAAGGACTATCCAGGAATAATAAATGTAAGAAACACAAGAAAATCCAGTTCAAATGGAGATCCTTTTTTAATAGCAACGGCTATGTGTGAAAATGGAGACGTAGTTATTGTCACTAATGAAAAAAATACCAGGGAATTAGGAATACCAAAGATATGTTCTAATTATAAAATACCAAGTATTAACTTAGATGAATTTTTAAAAGAAATTTTAGAATAGAATAATTTTTTATACATAGCCATTTATAAAAAATGGCTTATTTTTATATTTAAAACTAATTAAGAAAACATCCCTAACTTCAATTCATAATTTGAAATTTCAATACAAATTTATTGCACTAATAAGTTTAAACATAATAAAATTTAATTACTTATAAGTATAAATATTACTTTTTATTACTTGTATTTTTATGTATTTTTTAATTACAAATTGAAGAGCCCTAGAATTCTTTCTGGTAATTGCTTATTTAATGTGTTATAATATTAAAGAATATGAAAAAGAAATGGAGAGTAAATATGTTTAAATTACATTCTGAATATAAACCAACAGGAGACCAGCCTAACGCAATTGAATATTTATCAAAAGGTGTTATGGAAGGTAAGAAATACCAGACACTTCTCGGTGTTACTGGCTCACGGTAAAACTTTTACAATGGCAAATATAATAAATAAAGTACAAAGACCAACACTAGTTTTAGCACATAATAAGACATTAGCAGGACAATTATACTCAGAATTTAAAGAGTTTTTTCCAGAAAACAATGTTGAATATTTTGTATCTTACTATGATTATTATCAACCAGAAAGCTATATCCCATCTACAGACACATATATAGAAAAAGACTCTTCTATTAATGATGAGATAGATAAATTAAGACATTCAGCTACATTGTCATTATTTGAAACAAGAGATGTAATAATAGTAGCTTCAGTTTCATGCATATATGGTTTAGGTGATCCGATAGATTACCAAGAAATGATGTTATCTCTAAGACCTGGTATGGAAAAGAAAAGAGATGATGTATTAAAAAAATTAGTTAGCATGCAATATACAAGAAATGAAATAGACTTTAAAAGAGGAACTTTTAGAGCAAAAGGTGATATTGTAGAAATATACCCTTCAGACCAATCAGAAAATGCAATAAGAGTAGAATTCTGGGGAGATGAAATAGAAAAAATAACGGAAATAAATGCTTTAACTGGAAAACCTATAGGAACAAGAAGACATATATTAATATCACCTGCATCACATTATGTTACAACAAAAGAAAAAATGGAAAGAGCGATAGTCACAATAGAACAAGAAATGGAAGAAAGGGTAAAATACTTTAAATCACAAAATAAATTGATAGAGGCTCAAAGAATAGAAGAAAGAACAAATTTTGATATAGAAATGATGAAGGAAACAGGTTTCTGTTCAGGAATAGAAAATTACTCAAGACATATAAGTGGCAGACCAGAAGGAAGCCCACCATATACTTTATTTGACTATTTTCCAAAAGATTTCTTGCTACTAATTGATGAATCACATGCTACAATACCACAAGTAAAAGCAATGTATAATGGAGATAGATCACGTAAAGAATCTTTAGTAAATTATGGTTTTAGACTACCTTCAGCATTTGATAATAGACCTCTTACTTTTAAAGAATTTGAGGAAAGAATAAATCAAGTAATTTTTGTAAGTGCTACACCTGCAGATTATGAAAAAGAACACAGTCAAAGTAATGTAGTAGAACAAATAATAAGACCAACTGGTCTTTTAGACCCTAAAATAATAGTAAAACCTGTAGAAAATCAAATAGATGATTTAATTGAGCAAATTAGATTAAGAGTGGAAAAGAAAGAAAGAGTGTTAGTTACAACTCTAACTAAAAAAATGGCAGAAGATTTAACCGAATATTTAAAAGGTTTAGATATAAAAGTAAATTATATGCATTCAGACACAAAAGCATTAGAGAGAATGGAAATTATTAGAAATCTTAGACTTCGGTGAATTTGATGTTTTAGTTGGCATTAATTTATTAAGAGAAGGTTTAGATATTCCTGAGGTGTCTTTAGTTGCAATACTTGATGCAGACAAAGAAGGCTTCCTTCGTTCAGAAAGGTCTTTAATACAAACCATTGGTAGAGCTGCAAGAAATACAGATGGAACTGTTATTATGTATGCTGATGAATTAACAGATAGTATGGAAAAAGCAATTACTGAGACAAATAGAAGAAGAAAAATACAAAAAGAATATAACAAAAAACATCATATAACACCAAAAACAATTAATAAATCTGTAAGAGATTCAATAACTGTTACAGATGTAAAAGATATAGAGGTAGAATACAAACTCGAAAAAGAAGATGATATAAAAGAGACAATAAGTAAGCTAACAGATGAAATGTTAAAATTTGCAGCAGAGATGGAATTCGAAAAAGCTGCAGAGCTTCGTGATAAGATAAAAGAATTGGAAAAATTAATATAAGGTACGTTTCTTTGAAGGAAACATACCTTTATTTATTAATATATTTATGTATTTTTCAGCAAAATATTTCATCTTAAAAAGCAACCTATTTTTAAAAAATAGATTGCTTTTTATTAAAGCTTTATATTATATCCCCTATTAAATATAGAATTATTAGTAATAAAGTAATTGCTAAAATAGAAAGCATACTTGCTATTGCCTTTCCATTTGTAGAGGCAACTATTCCTAATCCTATACAAAAGAGAATACAGCAATAACAGATAATTTTTGCTACTTCTATTTTTCTTCTTCTTTCTTCTCTTGCTTTTATATAGACCATCCTTGGACTAAGTCTATATAATCTTCTAAGTTCTTCTTCTTTTTCACACATACTTCTGCGATAAAAATCGTGCGAAAAATGATTAGGAATTGAATAATAGACCTTTACCCTCTCTCTAAATCTTACTGTGCAATTTTTCCTATGTTTACAAAACAAACATTCGAAAAACTTCTTTGCATTAGGCATAAAACCAGTTGTATGCTTACCAATATTCATTCTGTCTCCTAACTAATAGCATTCTAATAAAGCTTTTCATTTGACTTTACAAATTTATATAAAGTCTTTATATTTAACTTGCTTTTGCAAGATTGATATTAACATAATACTTTAAAATCTTATTTTTGTCAAGTTTTTATATCTTACTCCAATAATACTTTTAATCATAATATAATTGTTTAATTAATTTTAAATTATTAAGTTGTTTTTTAAACAATATGGAATTACTTCATTTTTTAGTGTATTAGACAAAATATCTTTTCCGTCAGCAGTAGTATACCACTTAAATTCTTCGATTTCTTCTGAGACAGATAATTTTCCTTGTAATTCTCCATTATATTTAAAAACATAAAAATGTATAGGAGTTTTTCCATCACTAGTTGCTATTTCATCAAATTCCATTACTAATTCAAATAATTTATTATCAAAAATAACTTTATCTCCAAGTTCTTCGTGACATTCTCTAATGGCTGCATCTAATACACTTTCTCCATTTTTCACTTTTCCTCCTATCATTTGAAAAGTTGCTCTTTTCCTTGGTTTGTCTATCAATAACTTCTTATCCTTGAAAAACATTGTACCTACTACTTTCATCTCTTATCGCCTCCTATAATTTAACATTTTTCGAAACTTTATTAACTAATTATTTTAAAACTTTAATTATCTTAAATCCTTCTATCTTAGTAGTTGGTATATCTTTATCATAAAAATATCCTAATCCATCAATAGCAACTATTATGTATTTTCTTGTCTTATATACAATAATTCTGCTTTTCTTACATCATATTTTGTTCCTGTTTTTAGTTCAAATGATTTTATTAGCTCAAGTAAATTTTTAATATCTTCTTCTTCCGGATTTTCTTTTTTAGTTTCTATTTCTAAAAATATTCCTAAATTATCAATTACTTGTATATATATAATATACTCTTCATTTTCATAACAATAGTTCTTATCTATCATTCTCAAAAATCTTGTATATCCTAAATTATTAAATAGTTTTTCAGCATTTTCTATATCATCAATTTTTAACGTGATTTTTTCTGTTCCTATTTCAAATCCTTCAGAATTATATGCTCTTTTTTTAGAAATAATTTCCTTATCATTATCGTTGGCATAACGAATAATTAATGTGTCTGTTATTTTACCATTTTGTGGTACATATTGTTTTGTTTCTTTGTTACACATGTAAATATCATCCAATGTAAATTCTTTAACATACTTGAAATTATTATTTTCCAATTTTTGTTTAACTACATCTATTTCTTCGAATACTTCACAAGTAATTCCAGTATTGTTAATATTTGTTTCTTTTTTATTTGATATATTTTTATATAATTTGGATTTCTTCTCTAATAGTTGAAAATTACACGAAATATTTGTAAAGAATGGTATTTTTAGTTTCACTACATTTCTATATATTTTTTTAGCTTTTTGAATATATTATTTCTTTATTATCATTTATGAAATCGCTTTCTGCTTGTAATAAATCTCTATACTTTTTTCCTCTAACATTAAAATCTAATAATTTAATAGCATTTGAAGCAACAGGTATCATTTCAGCAAATCTTATAATAGACACATTTTCTTTTTTTCTATTCTCAACTCTCATAAAACTCGGATTATCTTTATATTTATTATAACTATTTTTGTAAGAATAAAGTGGTGCAAAATATAAATGATTTTCTACTTTTAATACAATTCCTATGTAAGGTCTTTTATTTTCTTTGTTCCAACTTACATGATTATCAAATTGACTTAAATATTCTATGTATTCATCATTTACTGTATAAAATTTTAATGTTTCACTTTCTTCCATCTTTTTTCTCCTTTACAAACAAAACAGGGTATACTTCTACACTCTGTTTAAATTTTAAATCTCCCTACTTAAGGCAAGGGTTCTCCTAATGTAAATCTCCCTACTTAAGGCAAGGGTTTTCCTAATGTAAATCTCCCTACTTGAGGCAAGGGTTTTCCGAATAGCAACCATAAGATTGCTCTTATTAGTATATTCATTATACAACATTTTTATAACAAAGTCAAATAATTTTGATTCGCTTTAGGGGCATTTATGGTACAAAAAAGGACACATCTATTTAAAGGTCTGTCCCAAATGCGACATTTATGTCACTAAAGGAAACGTCCCCATTAATTATTTTCATAACTTCCACACATTGACTCATCTTCTTTTTTACTGTTACACTTTGTTTTTGGTGTTACTTGTATTTCTTGTAATTTACAACCATTATTTTCTTCATCATTGTATTTACAGCTACTTACTGTACAATTAATTTTTTGATTATTTTCCATCAAAATAGCCTCCTTTACTTTTTTATATTATTATGGCTATTTATTTTATTTTTATTAATTTATCTTTCTTGTTCTTCATACCTTTGTTTTAATTTATTAGAAATTTCATCTAAAAATTTTATTCTTTTTCCTACTTTGCTTGGAGCGTGTGCTCTTGCATCTGCATATTGTAATTCTAATCTTTTTAATATCATTTCATATGTATTGTCTAAATTATCAACGTCAATTATTGTATCATGCTCACTTACTAAATATATAACATCTTTTATAAATGTTTCAGAGTACCCCATTCTTTTTAATATTTCTTTTGTCATTTTAGCCGATACTTCTGGATGTCCATGAAAGTGTCTTACTTCTTCATCTTGATAAGAAAATGGTTTTCCTATGTCATGTAATAGTGCTGCCATTTTTGTTTCCAAATCTTTTGATTTTATGTTTTCTACTACTTCTAATGTATGCCCCCATACATCTAAATGATGATGTGGATGTCTATGGTCAAACCCCACGCACGGTTTTAATTCTGGTATTTGTTCTATTACATATTCTTGATTTTCTCTGAGCATTCCATTTAATAATATTTCATTTAATTCTTTGTCCATTTATTCCCCTTCTTCCTCTTTTATTTTAGATTTTTTATTTAATATCTTTAGTTTTTCACAAAGATTTCCATATGCTACTTTATTACTTTATTTTATATCATTTATTATATTAATTATCAATAAAATTAAGTAACATTTTAAAAAACTTCTATAATTACATATTATTTTTATCATTTTTTTGGTATAATAGATATATCTTTTATATATGTTCTTAAATACTAAAACTAATTAACTATATATAAATTAAAATTCAAAAAGAATGGAGATGATTTTTCTTGCCCAGAGGAAAACATGCTAAACCTATATCTGATACCATAAAACCTAAATTTAAAAAATCTCTTTTATTTATTTTGCTTTCTTTATTTGTTTTATGTATTATTTTCGACCTCTTAGCACCTGCTACTGATACGCAAAGCATCGCTTCAGAAAATGAAATGCAAGATACTACAAATACTACTGAAACAGAAGTAGCCACTGAAGCAACAATTGAACCAGAAAAAGTAGAAGAAGTTAAGGAAGTAGAACCTATGGAAGATGATAATATGAAAACTTTAATTGAATATGAAACTTCAAAATATGGATTTAATGAAGATAATTTTGCGTTTTTTTATTACAATATAAATGATAAAAAATATTATTTTTACAATGAAGATACATATTTTACAGCTGCAAGTACTATAAAAGTTCCAATATCAATGTATTATTATGATGAAATAAATTCAGGAAATTATACTGATGATTTAGGTATATTATATGCTAGTGGTTGCTACGAAGCTGGTGGTGGAACAACAGCATCACTCTATTCTGTACGGTGATAAAGTCCCTTTAAATCTTTTATTAGAACAAGCTATTGTCAATAGCGATAATACTGCTATAAATATTTTAATTAAAAATTTAGGTTATTCAAATGCTAAAAGAAAAATCACAAAATATTCTGATGAGCCTGTTCCAGATAATTTTTATAGTAGTAATATAATTTCTGCTAGTTTTGCTTATGATGTTATTAATTACTTATATGAACACCAGAATGAATATCAAAAACTAATAGAAGATATGAAAAAATCTTCTATGGGAAAATATTTAAAACAATATATAACAAATTATGATGTTGCACATAAATACGGAAGTTATGCAAGTTATGTTCATGATTATGGTATAGTTTATACTGAAAGTCCTTATTTAATAGGTGTTTTTACAAAAAATATTTCAAATTCTGCTGAAGTAATCGCACAAATTAGTTTAGATGTTTTAAATTACACTCAAGGTAATTTAGATATAAATTCTTTACAGTCAACCGAAAATACAACTAACACAACTGAATAGCAAAATTATGTGTAAAAAAGAAATAGTAACACAAAACTATTTCTTTTTATCTTAATTTATTAAATTTTTGTACTTTATTGTAGACTTTCATGATATGCTACTGATTTAGAATAATTGTCAGCAACTTCATCACTAGTTAATGCATGATTATATAATCTTAATGTATATGCGTTCATTTTACTATAATGCCACCACCCATTTTCTTCTAAAGAAGCTCTACCTATGCAGAAATGGTTTAAATTTTTTAGGTTATTGTTTATAAAATATTCCCAATTCTTTTTATTATAACCACCTTCAAGAAACTTTTCGCCATTTAGATATAAAGTTTGTTTATAATATTCTATACCATCTTTTACATAACTATTGCTAGTATCTAACGTAACAGTAAAATATATTATATTTCCTTGTGTGTAATTAATAGGATAAATAATATTATGATAAGTTCCATCATCAGATGAAAAATCTGAAATTTCTTTGTTAAACCCAGCATTCCATACTAAACTACTAGTAGTTATTCCAAATCTAAATTGTGCTTGTTTATTTTCATTTCCATTCCAATAACAAAATAGACCACTGTAAGTTGGATAATTGATTATTTCTTTATTTTTATTATAAGATGTTCCCTTATTTATCGTTCCATAATATTCGAATGTAAATCCATTTTGTGCTAATGTATCTTTTTGCTCTTCACTATCATATTTTACTGTTATATAATCATCTACTCCATCAAAATTAAATTCTTTTGAAGTAAGTCCACTTTCATCTGTCCAGTTAAATCCATTTAATGTAGTATCTTTCCATAAACTTTCATAATTACCATTTTTTAAATCTTCTACATCTGTTGTATCTATTACTGATGGATCTAAATTAAATATTAATCCATCTGTTACTCCTATACTATCTCCATGTGTTAGACGTGTATAATTATCATCTATTTGTATTATTTCTCCTGTTTCATAATTTACTAACCATTCATTATTTGCTTTTCCATAATTTTCTATATTTGTTCCTTTATTTATATAATTCCAATCTGTTCCATATGTTATATTATTAATATTGTCTACAAATACATCCCATATGCTACTGTTATCAGCATTTTTTGTATAAAGAGTTGTTCCTAATTTTGTATTATTTTCTTTATCCATCTGATATTCTATTACATCCAAAGATATTCCTTCTTTTTCATTTGCTATCTCTGTTTCATCTTTTGCTTTCTGGGCTTGTGAAAGTATTCCATTTTCTCCTGTCAACATTGCAATACTTACTCCTGCTAAAATAAGCAAAATAATTATAGTCCTAATATTCCGTTATGACTATTTTTAATATTTAGCCAACATTTTGTAATTTATTATCTTCTTTTCCCATATTTA
>CALXZU010000026.1 GCA_944393325.1 uncultured Clostridia bacterium | reverse complement strand
ATAATAGTTGATATAGCCAAACCTAAAACTGCTACTACAAATATTATTCCAAATACTACAACATTATCTCCTGTTTGTGGGTTTTGTGTCTTATCTACTGCTCCTTGTGTTTTTTCATTATTACTTGCTATTATTCCATATTCACTTAAGTGGTCTGTTTCAAATATTATATAATTTCCATCTATTTTTGTTGGCTTTTCTTCTACTATTTTTCCGTCTTTTATATACACTACTTGATATTTGTCATATCCTCTTAAAGATTCTTCTAATAGTATTCTTATTTGCATTTTATTGTCTTCTATTTTAATTATATCTCCTGCATTTGAAACTACATTTATATCAAATACAGCTTTTAAGTTCTTTTCAATTTTTTTAACTTCTGCCACTTTTTCTTCTGCTACTTTTACTATTTGAAGTTTACTTCCTTCTTCTAATGGTTTTGCTACTTCTACTTTTACTTCAACTTCAGTTCCTTCTACCACTGTAGAAAGTTCTTCTACTTTATTTGTTACTGGTGGTTTTGGTGTTTCTGCTGTCTTTTCCCAAGTTGCATATAAAGTAAGTTTCTTTCCGTCTACTTCATACCACACGCCTTCGCCCCAACGATTTTCATTCCAAACAGGCCAATAAAGGCTTGACATATTGTCTCCTGTTCCATCAGCTTTTGTATTCCATCCAATAAATTTATATCCTTCTCTTTTTGGAATAAGTTTTTCAAAATAAATTGGATATCCAGAATTTGGTGCTACATATCCATATTCTTTTACTGTTTTTCCATCTATTGTTCCACCATTTGCATTAAAACTAATGCTATAACCACTATAATCATTTTCAACCGAATTTGAAAGAAATGCCCCATATACATACAAATAATTTTCTTTAAAGTCTGTTTTAGTTATTTCTTCTTTGTATTCGTAGCCCAAACCTTTTCCACTTTCACCAATATACCAACCTGTAAATGTATATCCATCTGCTCCTGTTGGTACATATTTTGTTAAATCAACTGTTGTAAATTCACTTTTTGGAATTATAATGTTAACAATAGATTTTAACGTTCCATTATCGTTTATTTTTCCTTTGCAAGGATTTAATGAAATATAATAATAGTCATCACTTTCATATCCACCCTCATAATCAAAGTTTGCCATTAATACAACAGCATTTTCTACTGTTTTTGCATTTTCGCCATATCCAAGTTTAACTTGCCCAAAATCAGTTGTAGTTAGTGTCTCAACTTCTTTTGATGGTTCAGTTTCACTATATTTCTTCCAATTCAAGAATTTTTTCCCTTCATAAAATACTTTAAAACCCTTTTCTTTAAATACTTCATCTACATTGATTTGTTGACCTTCTGTTAATTCTACTGTTGTTTGAACCATTGTTTCTCCATTAATATCTCCTGTTCCAGTAGCATGCCCCATTGAGTCATCAACTTTGTAAATTATAGTGTATGTTTTTGTTGTTGGTGTTTCTGCAAGTACAGTATTTGTCATTCCTAAAATTATTCCTAGTAGCATTACTATTACTACTAATAAACTTATTATGCTTTTTTTCACGTTATTTTCCCCCTTTTTTATTTGATTTTATTAGAATTATATTTAGTTGAAATTGTCAAACCTAAAACTGCTACTACAAATATTATTCCAAATACTAAAACATTATCTCCTGTTTGTGGGTTTTGTATTTTATTTGCTACTCCTTGTGTTTCTTTATTATCTGTTTGAGGTTTTTGTGTTTCTTCTACTTTTTCATTGTTATTTGCTATTATTCCATATTCACTTAAGTGAGTTGTTTCAAATACTATATAGTTTCCTTCTATTTTTGTTGGCATTTCCTCTACTATTTTTCCATCTTTTATATATACTACTTGATAATTTTTATATCCTCTTAAATCTTCTTCTAGTAATATTCTTATTTGCATTTTATTATCTTCTATTTTTATTATATTTCCTGAATTTGAAACTACATTTATATCAAATACAGTTTTTAAATCTTTTTCTACTTTCTTTACTTCTTCTATTTTTTCTTCTGTTACTTTTACTATTTGTAGTTTACTTCCTTCTTCTACTGCTTTTTCTAATTCTACTTTTACTTCAACTTCACTATTTTCTACTTTAGTTGATAATTCTGTTCCTTTATTTTCCTCTGGCGTAGGGGCTGGTGTTACTGTTTCGGCTGTTTTTTCCCATGTTGCATATAGCTTTAGGAATTTATTTTCATCTACATCTAGACCAGCAGATTCTGCATCTCTTACTTCGCCCCAAATTAAAGTTGTTACATCTGACCCTGTACCATCAGCTTTGGTATTCCATCCAGTAAATTTATATCCTTCTCTTTTTGGATTATGTGCTAATAAATAGTATGGATCCTTTGAATCTCTAGGTACAAAGAAATTAAATAATTTTGATGTTTCTCCATCAATAGTACCACCATTAGCATCTAGTCTAAAATTTAGACTAGAGTTTGAATCAAATGTATTTTTCTTCCATATTCCAACTACTTCAATTATGTCATGAGGGACTTTTTCAAAATCTTCTGCTGAAATACTTTTTACATAACTTTTACCATCAATACTCCATCCTTCGAATGAATATTCAGAGTAAGTTGATGTTGGAACATATTTTGTTAAATCAACAGTTGCAAATGATGAAGTTGGTGCTTTAATTACTTCAATATCTTTTCCATTAATACTTCCCATAAATGCGTTTATTACTAAATAAGATGTTCCAGAATTAACAGGTCCATATTCCTCAAGAATTGGATTTAATAAAAAGCCTTTGTCACTTTTTACTCCACCAGATTCACAATAGTTAAAATCAGATTTGCTTAATTTTGTAATATTGGTTGGTTTTTCACTATTATCAAAAGATTTTTTCCAACCTAAAACCTTACGTCCATAAGCAAAAACATCTAAATCCTTAACTAAATCTTCAACTAATACTTCTTCTTCTCCTTCATCAAAGTCAAATGAAACAACATATGTAGATTTTCCATTTGTATATATGTACTCATATATGCTACTGATTATTACATCATATTCTCCATCTTCTTTAATTGTCGCTGCATTTGCTTTATTAGGTAATAAAATTGATACAGCAATTATTGCTATAAAAATAGCGATAAAATAAAATATTTTTTTATTTTTCATTTAAAATTTCTCCTTTTCTTTTTTATTTATTGTTAAATTTTATTTATAATATATCCCTCCTTTGTGTCCATATTTTGTCTTTAGTTTCCAATTTCGTGTTTATTATATCATATAAATTAAATTTTAAAATACTTTTTGTCAAACCTTCAGTTGAATTTTTGGCAATTTTTTTTGTTGCTATTTTATATTTTATAATATTATGATATAATAAAATTAATTTATTCTAATAAAACTTTTTATACTAGGAGTGAAATTTATGAATTTTTCCGAACAATTAAACCATTATATAAAGGATTTTTCTTGTTCATCACAAGAATTAGCAAATGCATCTGGTATATCCCCTGCAGTTATAAGTCGTTATCGTAGTAATCAAAGAAAACCTAAATTAAAGAGTTCTGCTCTAGACACTCTTTCAAATGGTCTTGCCAAAATTGCGACTAAAAATGGAATTAATGTAACCAAAGAAATGATTTTAAAAGATCTTTCTCTTTCCTTAAATGATGTTCCTATTGAGTTTTCACAACTAAGAAATAATTTTAATGCCGTTATCTCTAGTTTAAATATAAATATATCTAAATTATCAAATTTTATTTTTATTGATTCTAGTTTACTTTCAAAAATTCGTTCAGGACAACATACTCCAAGTAATCCTGTAAAATTTATTGAAAGTGTTAGTACTTATATTGTTCAAAATTATAATGATACAAATTCAAAAGAAATAATTTCAAGCATTATTAATTGTAAAATAAATGATTTAGAAAATAACTCTAATTATTTAGAGCTTTTAAAAAAATGGATGTCTTCTAATACTTCTTCAAATAATACCGCTATAAATTCTTTTTTAAATAACTTAGATAATTTTGATTTAGAAGAATATATTAGAGTAATAAAATTTGATGAGATGAAAATTCCATTTATACCATTTTACAATCCAACTGCTAAAACTTATACTGGTATAGAAGAAATGCGAATAGGAGAATTAGATTTCTTTAAAGCTACTGTTATGTCAAAATCAGCTGAGCCTGTTTTTATGTATAATGATGTTCCTATGAAAGAACTTGTTCAAGATAAAGAATGGGCAAAAAAATATATGTTTGGAATTGCAATGATATTAAAAAAAGGTTTGCATATAAATATAATTCATACCTTAAATAGACCTTTTAAAGAAATTCTACTTGGATTAGAAAATTGGATTCCTTTATATATGACAGGACAGATTTCAGGATATTATTTTAAAAATTTTGGCGATAATATATATACCCATACAAATTATGTTTCTGGAACTGTTGCATTAACTGGGGAGTCTGTTAGAAATCATCAAGAGCTAGGAAGATATTATTTAATTACAAACAAAAAAGATGTAGAATACTACAAAGAAAAATCTAAATTACTACTTTCAAAAGCATCTTCTCTTTTTAAAATTTATACAGATTTTTCTAAAGAAGATTATTATAATTTTCAAAAAATGGATTCAACATATTCTGGAAAGCGAAAAAGGATTTTGTGTTCTTTACCTTTTCATACTATTTCTGAAGATTTATTATTAAGAATTTTAAAACATAATAATATTTCCGAAGTTGATACTAAAAAAATACTTTTACGACTAAAAAAGAACAAGGAATTAGTTGAAAAAATTTTAGAACAAAACATTTTTGAAGATATTGTACCAGAGATTTCGAAAGAATCATTTGAAAATTCGCCTGCATGTCTATCTATTATTGATACTTTTATTGATACTAAAATTTACTATACTTATGAAGAATATTTAGAACATTTAAACTTGTTAAAAGAATATGAGAATAATCACAAAAACTATATATTTAAAACTGATGTTAATTTAACATTTAAGAATATTCAAATTACAATTTGCGAAAATAAATGGGCAATGTTTTCTAAAAACACTCACCCAGTGATTCATTTTTATACTACTCATCCTACTTTGTGTGAAAGTCTTGAAAATTTTACTCCACTTATTATTGACTAAAAATAATGAACTTATGTCTATATAGTCAAATTTATAACAAAAGGAACTTCTTTCTAGTCCCTTTTGTTATATTATTTCTTTATTATACACTTTTCTATTTCATCTTCACTAATATATCATACTTCATTTATTTCTATTTCCCCTTTATGAGAGCATAACTTTCTTTCACTAATTCTTTTAATAAGTCAAAATCATTACATTCATCCACAAGAATTGTATTCCAATGCTCTTTATTCATGTGGTAAGCTGGGATTATATATTTATACGATTTTCTTAATAGCTCTGAATACTCTGGATCTGTTTTAATATTTAGATATAATTGATTATTAACATTCATAATTAATGCAAACCACTTTTTATTTTCTTTATATTTCATAACTGTAGTTTCAAAATCATCTGGAAACGGAGTGTCTTTATATGTATTTTCCAATGATAAACAATAATTTATTATTTCTTCTTTATTCATTACTTTATGCTCTATACCTTTCAATTTTAGTTAAAACACTGTCTAGTTCATTTCTTGATTTGCTAATATCCCCATTTTTTGAACTTTTGCTCATTATATCTGCTAATATACTACTTTCCATCATATTCCATTCTTCTTTTGTATATTCTCTATTTTCTACTGTTCCTACTATTTTATTTATTTTTTCAATTTCTTCTACATTAAATATTTTAAACGGATTCATATTTTAACTTCCTTATGATTTTATTTATTTATATCATATTTTTTAAAAAAATAAAGATATTTAACAATATTAAATAACAATATTTTTAATTAACTAAAATAGCACACTATACTCATATATCAAAAATATCAATGTCCATCTTACCTCATTATGAATAAAGAACTTTATCAATTTTCTTATATTCTTAAATATTTATTCATTTTTTAATTTTAAATTCAAAAGTGTTTTAAATATTTCTTCTAAAACATTTACTACAATACTATTTCCTGCTTGTCTGTATAATTGTGTGTCTGATATTCCTACATTTTTTGCTTTATAAAAATCTTCATCATCAAATCCCATAAGCCTCCAACATTCTAAAGGGGTTAATTTTCTTATTTTTAAATAATTACTCCCATTTTCTGAAATCAAAACAGCAGCACTTGATGTTGACGAACCACAATTTGTTGTCTGTGTTGGTGCTATATCTTTTATTTCTTTATCATTATATAAATTAAACATTTTTCTTTCTGCAACTTTAGACCTAAATTCACTTGCTGTTACTGTTGCCGAAATTCCTTCCTCATCATATATTCTATCTTGGATACTTACTTTTTTATTTGCATTTAAGCAAATTGGTTTATTTGCATTTTCTACAACTGCCATATTAGGAGATGTCAAAATAGTTTGCGAAACTCCTTTACCAACTCTACCTCTTTTTTTCATATTGTTAGGATATGAAATATTAATTGAATCACCTTCTCTTGCTTCTGAACTACCTTTTTTTGTTCCTTCATTTACAAGTACAAAAGGTTGTTTATCTCCTCCAGGAAACATTGTTGTTAGTGTCGGAGAAATAGCATTGGGATCATAAATTCCACCTGCTTGTCTTTTTCTTTCATCTGTATCATAGATTCCACCAATTCTTTTAGGTTTATTTTCTTCTGATATGTATTGATTATTTCTACCATCCATTTTGTGATAACCTGCAATAATACAAGAACTTACATCTGGATTTTCATTATTTCTAATTAGTTTGTTGTTTCTTTTTATAAGCCTTCCAATCCCCTTTTCAGTTAAGTAATATTTATTATCTACAACTTCTTCTAATAAATCCTTTAATTTCAATTGTAATTGTATTTTTTCTGGAAATATAAATTTGCCATTATCAATATCTTTTCTAATGCTTATAATAAATACTCTTTCTCTATTTTGTGGTATTCCATAATCTTTTGCATTCAATACTTGCCAATAATTATTATACCCCAAATCCGATAGATCTTTTAGTATAGAATCAAACTCATTTTTAAATCTCTTACTTGTTAAGTTTTTTACATTTTCAATTATACTTACTTTTGGTTTTTTAGTTTTTAAAATTCTATATCCTTCATAATATAACCCGCTTCTTGTTTCTCCTTCTTTAATACCTTTTAATTTACCTGCAATTGAAATATCTTGACATGGAAATCCCCAAGTCATAATATCAAAGTCTGGTAATTCATTTTCATTAATCTTACTTATATCTCCGTAATTCTTATCTTCTGTAACATTATGTATCGCACAATAACTTTTTATTGCATGTTTATCTATTTCACTAAACCCTACTAAATCGTATTTTATATTTAATCTTTCTAATGCTTTTTCAAATGCTCCTATTCCTGTGAATAAGCTTAATAATTTTATCATTAAATCCCTCCTCTTTTGTAAATTGCAACAAAAAAAAGAGCCCAAGATTACTCTTAAGCCCTAATTTTAATAACTATACAATTTATCTATTTCTTTTTTCTTCGTTAAAACATGTTCTTCTAAATCTTTACCAGTTATACTTTGAATAATATTATTATTTTCATCATATAACTCATATTCTTTATCATCTACCAAAAATAAAGTATAATACTGATATTTTTCATTAAATGCAGTATATTTCTTTGGTATATACATTTTTTCTTTTGTATAAGGCAATATAATGCAATAAGTATCATCTTTTGATTTTTTATAATCTATGTGATTACCACCAAATTTTATATTATGTATAAACAAGCCACTTTGTATTAATTTTTCTTCTTTTATTGTGTCCAAATGATTTAATTCTCTTTGTAAATCTAATATCTCTTTTTTAGTTTTGTTTATATATATTCTTTCTTGTCTTGTAGATTTTATTAAATCTCTAGCCTCATCTAATGAATTTATTTGTAATTCATTTTGCAACTCTAAAAATATTTCCACTTCTTTAGGCATTATGTACTTTGAATCTTGTTCCTGATAACTTTTAGCATATTTATAAACTTTATAAAGTCTAATGTAATCTTGTGCTTTTTCTGTTTTTTCTACTATTGCATCATATTTCTTTTTGTTTTTCTTTAAATCTATATTTTTAGATTTTATTTCTGATCTTTTTAATTCTATTTGTTTTTCAATATCATCAAATGACTTTATATTATATTTTTCTAAATACTCCAGTTGTCGTTTTAAATTATAGAATCTTTTTATTTCCTGATAACGTGTTTTTTGATATTCACTATATTTTTTACCGTCTGTCTGAATACTGCTTTTTTCAATTGCAGTTTTTGATTCTATTATTTTTGATAGCATATCAATATTAAAATTATTTTCATTATAATTAATTTCATCTAATTCTATATTATCTTTGTTTTTGAAATATTTATATAAGTTATTTGTACTTAAACTATTATGAATTGTATTTAATCTAGCAAATCGTTCCATTCCTAAACATTTTACAGATAGATTTTTCCCTCTTCTTACTTCATAACCTGCAATTGATAATTCATCTAAAAATTCATCTAGTGAATTACATTTTGGTAATATATCTTCTATATCTTCCTTTATTTTTTCTTTCCAACTTTGCTTTTTATATTGATGATAATAATCTTTAGTTTTAGACTTTAAATAAGTTTTTCTAGGCATAATAAAACACCCGTATTCAGCCGCAATTTTATCACTTGTATCACTAAGCCCATATAATCCTTCTTTTTCGTTTGAAAGTCTATCTTCTAGTTTTCTGCCAGCTAAGCTTATTGCATTTAAGCATATATGATTATGTATATGCCCCTTATCTATATGTGTTGATATAACACATTGATAATCTGGATATAATTCTTCACACAATCTTTTACCTATTTCATTGGCCTGTTTTTCTGTTATATCATCTTTAGGAGAAAAACTTTGTATAATGTGATATGCTACTCTTGCTCCTTTCATATTGTATTTTCTTTGTATATCTCTAAATTCTAATAATGCTGTTTCTGGATTACAATTTACCCCCGATACTTGGCCTACTTTTTCGCCATCATGTTTTTCATCTAAAATATAATTAATAAGTTCTTTTGGCGAACCATAATGTGCTTCTCTTTTTGTTACTGGCAATCTGCATGATCCTTTTTATTTATTTCTTGCCAAATATCTATATCTAATTTATTTTCAATAAGTTGTAACATTTGCTTTTGTTTCTTTAATATTGTAAACATTGTTATAGAAATATTTTTTAAATCCTCTTGGGATATTTGAGTTGCATATTGACTAAAATGTCTAAATTCTTTTGCTATCTTTTTTAATTCTTTTGTATTATTGCTATATACCTCATATAATTCATTTTTATTTTTTAAATCAACATTTGTTACTTTTTCATATATTGCAGCATCTCTAATATAACTTGCTATTGTTTTATATCCATAAAAATTTGCTTTTGCCTCTATTAAACTTCTTTCTTCATCAGAAACTATAACCTTTATACTTTTTCTTCTTTCTTTAGTATTAAACTTCACTTTCTCACTCCCTAACAAAAAAGAGCCTAGTGTTATCTAGACCCTAATTATAATAATATATTATTTTTCATACTTTTTTAATATGTTTTCTAAAACACTAAATTTTTCATTTTGTAAATGATAGAATGAAGCAACAACACTCATTACTGAACTTCTTATTGCTCCAGTTGAACAATTATAAAAACTTGCTACTTTTTTATATGTATTATGTTCTTTTGCATTTGGTCCTACATTATATACCATATAGAATCTTCTTTTTTGTAAATCTGTTCTTTTAGTTGCTCTTGCTAGTTCGTATATAGTTTGTTTTTCTTCATCATTTAATACATCTAGTTTTAATAATTTTAGTATTTTATTAACCATTGTTATTCTTATTTCAATGTTATTAATTTAAAACACCTCCAGTTATTGCAATGAATCTATAAGCAATTGATATGCTGTTGAAAAACCTTTTACAAAAGCCTCTTCCATTTCAATTGATGAAGCTTCGTTTTCTATCTCAAGATATTCTTGTATTAATTCAAAATCTTGTTTGCTAACAGAATTTTCAATAAGATCTGCTTTATTTCTTCTGCGACTTACTACTTCTTTGTATTTATCTACTTCTACTAATTCAATATTAAACTGTTCTTCAATTGCTTTAAATAATTCTCTAACAGATTTTTTATCAACCATTCGCACCCTCCCTTATAAACTTTTAGCATATATGCTATATAATCGACTATGCTAACGTTATAACGCACTTTTTACTATTTGTCAGCGCCCTTTTTAATTTTTATTAAAAAAATTATCATATATATAACCAGCTCTAATATATTTTTCTGTTAGTTCCATTTTATAACTTTCCAGTATTTCTAAATAATTTTGTTTAAAGCAATTTTTACAAAGCCATTCTATACCTTCTTTTGTAATTATATAATTATCACTTTCAATATATCTATAATTATTATGAATTTTTAACATCTTCCAAATTGCTTTTTCAATTGTTTCATATTTCTTGTTAAAGTAGTTTACTAGCTCTTGTATTTTCATATCTTTATCAAATAAGTTTTTAGATTCTAATTTTAATAATTCTTCGTATTGTTGTATTCTTTTTTTAAAGAATTCTATATCTGCATCAATTAGTTTTTTCTTGTTATTGAAATATACATTTATTAGCCAATAATAACCTTCTATAAGAATATAAGAATTTCTACTTCTGATTTTTTCACTTTTCCACCTGCAATTTTTATGTTTTCGTTGCATAATTTGTATTGCATATCTTAAATCTTTATGCGTAATATTATTCCCAGTTTTAGTCTTTATGTTCTGTATATTTAATTTATATAATATTTTATCGTATGATAAAAATATTTCATCTAATTTGCTTTCATTATAAATTTTGTTTTCCTCCAATCAAAAAAAGAAGAAGCTTAAAAACTCCTTCAACTAAAAAATTATTCAAATACTTTAAATATTTCTCCTGATATATCTATTATTTCATTTATAGGTATCTCTGTATTATCTGCTAAATAAATATACTGATTATATAAATCAACTTTTTTTACTAGCCCTGTTACTACTACATATTTCCCACCATCTTTTTTAGAATCAGCTATAAAATATGTAAAAGAAATTTCTGGTTTATTTTTTATTTGTCCTAAAATAATTTGTAATTTGCTATCTAATATTGACTTTAATTCATCTTCTATTTCAATTCGCTCGTATGTTTCTCTTGCAGTTTCTTTTACCGCATCTTCATAACCTGTTAATGCAGCAAATGGAGCAAATTGAGCAGAACGAGCAAATAATGACATCTGCGGATGTTTTTTTGATATATGATGCGGTAAATTTATAATATCATCATATTGTCTTTCATATCTCATATTAATCTATCCTCCTAACTTTTATGTCCTCCAATTTGTCCGTTTCTCTCAATAGTAGTGCCACCTTCTATAAAATTCATTCCTTTTAAAATTAAATTTTTCCCATATTTTGATTTTATATTTAAAACTGCTTTTTGCAATGCCCTCTCTGAAACTTCTTTATATCTTTTCTTTTCTAATTCATTATAATCAATAAACATATCCATTTGTTCATATTGTTTAGCTTTTTTATAATCTTCTTCATTTACAACATCTGCTGCTGTAATATTTATTCTTCTAACCAGCAAATTTTTATTCATTATTTTTTCATATAGTTCCATTACAGCATTTGTTATTATTTTTGTTGAAGAAGTTTTATGATCAATATTAATTGTGCCATGTGCATGTTTAGGCACATTTCTTCCATAGTGGTCTAATGTTATCTCTCCAAAATAATTTTGACTTATTTCTGGTTTTTTAAGATTATCAATATCATATCCTATTGTTAATACTAATTTACTTGTTATTAAATCTTTTTTTACTAAATCTAATGTTAATAACTCTGTCATTTCTTTTACAATTAATTTAGTATCTTCATAATTATAAGGACAATGTAATACTTGGCCTGAACTTAAACTATTCATCACGGGTTTATAAGATTTAATACTCTCAATAGTACATGGCTCATATCCCCACGCATGATCTATCAATAATTCTGCATTTATACCAAATAATTTATATAATAGTTCTTCATCCTTTTCTGACATTCTTGCAACATCACCCATAGTAAACATTCCATTATGCTCCAATTTTTTTGCTATACCTTTTCCAACTCTCCAAAAGTCAGTTATTGGTTTATGTCCCCATAAATATTTTCTATATGATATTTCATCTAAACCTGCTATTCTAACTCCATTTTTATCTGCTTGTGTATGTTTAGCAACAATATCCATTGCAATTTTTGAAAGATATAAATTAGTTCCTATTCCTGCTGTTGCAGTTATTCCAGTTTCATCATATACATTTTTTATTACTTTAGTTACAAGTTCTCTTGGTGTCATTTTGTAGGTTTGTAAATAATGAGTTGCATCTATAAATACTTCATCAATTGAATAAACATATATATCTTCAATAGCAAACCATTTTAAATATATATTAACTATTTTTGTACTATAATCCATATAATATTTCATCCTTGGTGGTGCAATAATATAACTAAGCTCTAAATCTTTATTTTTCTTTAATGCAATATCATCATAAGATGAACAAGTAAATTTATGTCCAGGAGCATTTATTTTTCGTTGTTCATTTATATCATTAACCTTTTGTATTACTTCAAATAGTCTTGCTCTTCCAGGTATTCCATACTGTTTTAATGATGGACTTACAGCCAAACATACTGTTTTTTCTGTTCTACTATTATCAGCAACAACTAAATTTGTTGTTAATGGGTTTAATCCTCTTTCTTGACATTCAACAGAAGCATAAAAGCTCTTTAAATCAATTGCAATATAAACTTTATCATATTTATTTTCCAATTTTTACACCTCCCAAACAACAGTTTCTATGTTGTATTATAGCAAATTATATTTTAATTGTAAACAGTTGTTTGTAAGGTTGCGTAAAAAATATGAGTGAAGTAATTCACTCATAACTTGTAATTTGTTAGTCTACTACATTTATGATACAAGTTCTTTTCTCTCATAATGAGTGATAGTCAAAATCATAAATATTGCTGTAATTACTATTGCTAATGCAATCATCAATGGATTGATAGACACATTTACTATTACATTACGAATATCAGCAAGTGTAAATATTGATATGTATTTTAGAAATTCTGTACTTTCTCCCATCTCTGATATTATGTTTAGAAAATAACTTGCAAATACGATTCCTAAACTTATTCCAAGTGTTTTCTTTGTTTTATGTGTAAATGTTGATAAGAATAAACATTTGCCATTTTTTTAACTTATAAATCCTTTGTTCTACACTAATATTTCGTATTGCCTCATTTTCTAAACTATTGCTTTGATTTTTTATCCATATCTTATATGTTTGCTTATAATTACAATCTTCGTGTTCTTCTTTTAATAATGAAATTTTATAATCCATTAGGTTATAATAGTATAAATAATGCTCAATCTTTTTTAGAGTTATATCATACATATATTTCTCCAAATTCAAATAAGAATTTTCTCACAAAATAATATGCTAAATCATCTAAACTTCTAAAAATCCTTTTATATTCTGTACCATCGTCTTTTTCACAAACTAATAAATATTGTTCATTATATCTAATTAATAAACAATAAAATTTAGCCGTTTTCTTTGCAAACAATATATCTTTTGTTGGCTCTATATTTTTAAAATCTGAATCTTTATTTGATAACAAATCAATTAATTCTTCTAATTCTAAATCTTCTATATCATAAATAGTTTTATCTACACATTTTAATATTTCGACAATTCTTTTTATGATTTCCTCTACTTTAATATTACTTAAATCCAAGCATTCCTTAATCTTTTCAAATAAGATTCTTAATTCTAGTTTTGTTGGATGTAACTCTTTTTGTTCTTCAAGTTGTTTATATAACTGATGAACTATGTATAGATCTTCAATATCTTCTTTTTCTTCATCAGTTAATCTATTGTATTTCTCAAATATATTTATCATATATCGTATCCTCCTATATCTTCAATTTCATCTTTATTAGGTACAAAAAAAGAAGGGCTTTGCTTGTCCTTCGTTAATTCATTCGCAACTCTTTTATAATAATAATTTATAAAACTCTCAATTGGATTATTCTTGTCCTTATATTCGTTTTCTTTGAGTTTACAATCATTATATATTTTCAATAGTTTATCTCTACTAACTTTATGCGTTAGATATTGTAATTTATCTCTAACAATTAAAGCTATTGCATAATCTATATTTTTTATTCTTTCAAGATTATCTCCAGTTATATATTGCAAAGAATCTTTAGTGTATAACATTTCATATTTCTTTAGTAGGTCATATATTTCATTAAAATCTACTTTTGAAAATTCTGCTGGAAATTCCCCTTTATTATTTATAATATAATTAAAAAATCTATCTATCTTATTATTACTTATAATATTAAGCTTTACTTTTTGTGATATAGCCTCTGTACTTTTTATGCTAGAGGGGTATGTATTTTTTATGACATAGGGTCTATCATTTGGATAAATTCTTCTTTGTAAAAAATTACCTTTACTATCTTTTATAATCTCAACATCAACAAAACCTAATCGTTTTAAATCATTTACCCATATTGATGCTGCATGATCTGTTGCTTCAAATAAGTCTCCTAAATAAGCATTTGAGGCATAGCAATATCCTTCTTTATTAGCTAATGAAGTTATTGCAGCATAAAGCAATTTCTCATTAGGTTTTAATTCTTTACTATATAATACTGTTGCTGGTATAACAGAATAGTATGCAATGTGGTCTTCAAAATCCATATCATTTAAAATCTCCCTTCTTTCGCGAGACACAAAAAAAGATAAAGTATTTCTACTTTATCCATTGTGTAACAAGCACTTTCATTAATATATTTTTTATTTTAGGGTCGTAAGTGGAAACATGTTCCCACTTACCCAGTTATTTTTTAGTTTATGTTAACTTTGTATTTTTAGCCAATTTTTATAGTTTTTTTAGCATTTTTTTAGTTTTAAAATATTTTGTCAAATCCTTTTGTATCAAGGGTTACAAGATTTCTCTTAACTTCATAGCAACCACGCATTCAACGTGTTTACTAAAAGGAAACATATCAACAGGTTTTATCATCTTAATATCATAAATTTCCTCTAACTTTGCTAAATCTCTAACTAAACTTGCAGGATTACAGCTAATATACACTATTTTCTTAGGTGATATTTTTAAAATATTTTCTACACTCTTATTATCTAACCCCTTTCTTGGAGGATCTATCATAATAACATCTGGAATAATTCTTTTATTATTTATTAAATCATCTAAAACACTCTCCACATCTCCTGAAATAAATTCAGTATTATCAATATTATTAAATTCAGCATTTTCTTTAGCATCTTTTACCGCTTCCTCAACAATTTCGATACCATAAACCTTTTTTGCATATTTAGCCATAAAAATTGAAATAGTACCAATACCACAATATAAATCAAAAACAATATCATCTTTAGTAATATTAGCTTTTCTAACACCTATATTATATAAATTCTCTGCCTGAATAGGGTTTACTTGGTAAAAAGAAAGTGGTGATATTTTAAACCTATAATCTCCTAAAATATCTTCTATAAAACCATTACCATATAAATTGATATTTTTATCTCCCATAATAACATTTGTATTTTTCCTATTTATATTTTTAACAATAGTTTTAACATTCTGAAATTCTTTCAAAACTGCTTTTACCAATTCATTTTCTTTTGGAATATTTTGACCATTTATAACAATAATCAGCATAATCTCATTAGTTTTCACACCAACCTTAGTTACAATATGCCTAACTAATCCTTTACCAGTATTTTCATCATATACTGTAATATTATTTTTCTTAATAAAATCCAAAACAAATTTAGCCAAGATTTGACTTTGCTTATTTTGAATAAAACACTCCTCAATTGGAATAATTTCATGTGTTCTATTCGCAAAAACCCCAATTACAGGATTACTATTTTTATCTTTTCCTACCGGGTATTGAGCTTTATTTCTATAAAAATAAGGATATTCCATACCAAGAGTTTCTTCTACCCCAACTTTATTTTTTAAAGTTTTATTAACTAAACTTTGAACCGCATTTTGTTTCATCTCTAAAGTCTTTACATACTCGACATGTCTTAAATCACAACCGCCACAACGTTTATATGTTAAACAATCAGGTTTCTTTCTATATTCTGACTTTTCTATAATTTCTAAAACCTTACCATACGCATATGATTTTAAAACCTTAACTATTAAAATTTTTACCTTTTCACCTTTAATACAATTAGGCACAAAAACCGTAAAATTATCAATTTTAGCAATACCCTCACCCTCAAAACCATTATCTATAATATCTACTATAAATTCCTTATTCTTCTCTATTTCCATCATTATTCCTTTCCATATCTTTAACAAACTTTCTTAGTCGTTTTTGGAACAAGGGAAAAACGACTTTTAAATAATCAACTATATCATCTAATTTTGTTTAACTAGATTTTTATCTACTCTTTTCTCTAAGTCATATAATAACACAAATCGCATCTTAAAACAATCCAAAATACAAAAATAAAAGACTACTGAAGCCTTTTATTGTCTAGCATTATCTATTATTTCTTTTGTTAATTTAGTTTTATCATTTTTCTCTACTATAAAAATAATAACTCCAACTATTACAAATATTAAAGCATATAATACTATACCAATTTTCCAATTACCTGCTATTATACTTGAGCCCGCAAGTGTTGAAGACACAATTGAAGGTATTCTTGCAAATGTTGATATTATTAAAAATCTCAAAGGTTTTATAGGAAGCAAGCCTGCTACATATACAAGTAAATCTTTTGGTGTTCCCGGAATTAGAAACAAAATTAACATTATATATTCAATCTTTTTAGGATTTTTAAACATTTTACTATTTTCTAATTTTTCTATTTTTTCCTCACTACATACGCTATAGACAAATCCTCTACCTAATTTTCTTACTGTAAAAAATATTAAAGCTGTCACTAAAAATACTGACACTAATAAAAATATAGTTCCTCCTACTGTTCCATAACACATTCCTGCTAAAATTTCTATCGGCTCACCTGGAAGTATTGGAAGTAATATTTGTACTCCTTGTAATCCTAAAAGTAAAAATATTCCTCTTATTCCAGATGATTGTATTTCTTCTTTAAAAACTTCTCTACCTTGTTCATTAAATAAATTTCTTGCCATTGGGAATAAATATATTGTAAGTAAAACTAACAATAAAATCGTTATAACTAATGCTCCTATTTTTAATCCTTTATATTTTTTCTTACCATTATCTCTATTTTCCAAAATTCTATATCTCCTTTGCACCACAATATATTTTATTTAAAACTTCATCTGAATAATATTTATCTAAAAATACTCCTATATTTGTTCTTGGTTCTATTTTATTTTTTCTCTCAACCTGTCTAAAACATGCCATACCGGACAATATTATATCAAATAATATAAATATTGCAAGAACAACTGTTAGGATTTTATACCACTTCTTATGATAAAAATTATCTATTTTTTCTAAATAAGGTTTTATAAACTTTATAAAAATTATACCCCCTATCCCCCAATATATGCAATGTAATAAACTTGTTCTTCCATTTAAATTAAACCACAAATTGCAATAATCCCAAGAAATTGTGCCAAAAAAAGTTTCTTGCAAATATGAAAATATATATTCAGTAATCCCACCTAAAAACATACTAAACAAAAATATTTTTAGATAACTTTTACTTTCAGGAATTACTAAATAATAAACAACTAATCCCACACCATATACTTGTGAAAAAGGTCCATATATTAATCCTTGTTTTGATACAAAATGACCATTCTGAACTAATCCAACTAGCATCTCTAATAAATAACCAATTACACTACCTATTATAAATACCCAAAATATTTTAGCTATTTTTCTCAAAACTCTACTATCATTTTTTATTATCTTTTTCTCACTAATTTTTACATTTTCTTCTACATTTTCCATATCCATCCCTCATGGATATTATAACAATATTTATCTACTAAAACCATTTATTTTTTCTTAATTTTCTTTTTAGAAAACCTTAAGAAAAAGAACTTCATTTCTTGAAGTTCTTCCTATCTAAAACACCATTTTACCTGACTTTCTTATTTTACTTCTTTATATCTTCTTAAAGCAATTACACTAACTATAATAGAAATGATAGCCACAAAAATACATAAAACAATAACTTCACTCTTACCTGTTTTAGGCAAATTAGTCTGTACAACATTTTTATTACTTGTTCCACTATTATTACCCCTTGAAATATTTTGATATGTATTTTGACTTGCACTACTTGAATTACTATTAGAATTAGTAATAATATTTTGTGTTCCGCCAGTAGAAGTATTAGAATTAGTAGATGATGTATTGTTATTATTACTATTATCAGTATCAGTATCTTCAACAACGTCATCAGTTTCTTCAGCTGTAACAATCAAACGCATATCTCCATTATCATTACTAGTTGATAATGTTATACCTCTTTTACCACCAGTATCCCTTTCCATAAATTCTGTATCACTATCTGAAGTCTCATATACATCAGACACTTTATAATTAACAACATCATCATTAATATCAGTTATAATAATATAATCACCAACAGAAAGCTCATCAATATCAGAAAACAATGTACCATCTTGAAGATTCCTTCCAAGAATTACACTATTACCAACTTGATTAATTCCAACACCATATTGAAAAGCAACTGAAACCTTTAAACTTCCAACAGTTGATGTAGCAAGTATAGGTAAATCTAAAGAAATTTTAGGTATTTTAATATTTCCGAGCAACATCAAAACCTTGATATGTACTTTCTAAACCATAGACATATCTAAAACTACAAAACACAAAAACTAACAAAAATATAATAAAAACTTTTAATAACAATTTTCTCATTTGAATTTCCCTTTTTATATTTTAAAGTAGGTACCTAAAAAACTTTTAAGCACCTACTTTTGATACTTAACTAACTGTGAAAATGCTTATCACTATCTTTACGCTGTTTCTCTTCCCTTTCTCTTCTTAACTCATCAAGAAAACTCTCTTTCATCAAAGTAGCTGTAACAGTTCCATCACTATTTACAGTTACATCAACCCTATCATACTCCTCCAAACAAGAAGACTTATCTGAAACACGTATTTTTATTGTCTTTCCTTCTACAGTATAAACTTCGCCATAATAGACTTCCACACTTAGTCCTTTCTCTTAAAAGCTATAAATATATAGCTTTACCCAACTGCTTAAATTACAGCAATAAAATTATATAATAAATCACAGTAAATTACAAGAAAACAATAAGTAATTTTTTAGATTAGGTGGTTTTTCGTAGGGAATAAAAAGGGTAGAAAAACCACCGGCTTAAGCGTAGCTTAAAATCTAAAAAATTACTCCTTTTCCCTGTCAAAAGATCTGTCCCAAGTGCTCGTTTTCGAGCAGAAGGAAACGTCCCTATTTGTACAATTTTTCTAAAACAATCAAAAACATAGCATGAGACCAACCAAGACCAATAACCCAATTAGGCTTCAAAGTAGAATTATCCACCTGCTCTCCAAGCAAATAATGCTTTCCACAAGTCTTCACAACAAAATCAAAAGTCTCTTTAGCCTTTTTCTTCTCTCCACTCTCCAAATAATACAAAGTCATCCATAAATTAGCAATTGGCCAAGGATTACCATTCATATAGTGGTCACCTTCAAACCTTTGATATCCTCCGGTATAAGTACGTAGATGTAAATTAATACTTTCAACAGTATTTTTAACTTTATTTTCTTTAGCTGAAAAAACATTAAAAGGAGTAATTGCACCCAAAATGCTAATATCCATCTTTCTATCACTTAAATTTCTAACATAAGATTTCTTGTTTTCATCATATAAATTATTTTCTATAAAATCTTTAATCCCTCTTCTAATCTTTTCAATTTCTCTCTCATTTTTCTGGATTTTTTCTTCTTTTAATCTGTTATTTTCGAAATCAGAAACATTTTTTCCAAGAACCCTATAAATACCAAGCATACTTTCAAAAGCAGCATAAATACTAGCTAAAGAATATAAGTGAATTCCTTCATTCATCTCCCATAAATCATAACTTACATGATATTTATGTTCTGTTCCTCTTCTTAATTTTGTTTCTTCTTCTATCTCATCTTTTACTACATCACGTTTCTCATCATCAATACCACTAACACCAATCCAATCTTCAATATATTTTTTCAAAAAATCTATTGCTTTTTCACACATGCGAAGATTATCTTTTAGGAATTTCTCAGATTTTGTAACTTTATAATGTTCATATATACCATAAACCACACTTGCAGTCTCATCTACCTGATACCCCCAACAAGGAGCAAGTCTCCCATCTGTAAAAAATCTTTGTTCCCACATTCCATTTTTACTTTGTGTTTTCTTACAGAAAACTTTATAAAATTTTTCAGTCTCTTTTTCCATTTTAACAATATCCATGGCACGAGTTACAAACACAGCATCTCTTGGCCAGCAATATGCGTATCTTCCACATTTTGTAAAGTCTTCATCGATTTCAGGAGAAGCTATAATACCTCCTGTTTCCGGATTTGTTAGTAATGGAAATAATAATATACTTCTTTTATAAATTTCAAAAATTCTTTCTTCATAACTATTTTCTGGTTCTTTTAAATTAAGTCCGTTATGAGATTTTAAATATTTTCTCCAATAAGATTTTGTATTTGTATATTCTTTATTAAAATCTATTTTTGTAATTCTATCTATTTCATCTTCCATGTCAGATATATTTTTATTTTCATCAACTAATATACAAATTTCTAAAACTTTCTTTTCTTGAGGTTTAATCACACCCAAATCATAACAAATACTACTGTCCTTAGACATCCCGATATAATCTTTATCATTAATTTCACCAGTTTTTATGGTTTCATAACTTCCATTTATTTGATGTTTTGTAATTTTTGCCTGTTTTGCAAATGTAGAAACTGCAAAATCATGTGCATATTGAAGCATTCCATTATCTATTATTTTACAAGAAACATGGTTATTTTTATCTGATAATAGTTCTGAATGTATATAAAATTTAGTTTCTAAATCTATTTTACTTTCATTTATAAATTCATATCTTTTAGATAATACATTTTCTTTTAATAATATAAAATCTGTTTGTAATATTTTTAAATTGAAATATGTATTTGTTATTTCAGTATTTAATATATTCGTATCTGTATCATAATATTGTTTATATACATTATTAATATCATCATGTAAATAAATTAAGTCAGATTGATTTACTTTCACTCCTGTATGGAAAAAGTTTATATATTGTCTATTATCTTTACTTGGAAAATATAATCTTTCAAGTTCTCCTTTTTCAGTAAAAGTTGCTATCATATTTTTATTTCCTACAATTGCTTCATTCAAATATTTATTACTCATTTGTTTTTTTCTCCTTCTTAACCTTCTATTACATTTAGTATTTGTTTTTCTAAATCTTTTATCTTTTCATTTATCCTAAATATATCTTCATCTCTTAAATTATCATCTTCTACATCTTTTCTTACATATTCATCCATATCTTGAATTTCTGATTTTAGTTTTTCTAATCTTTCTAAAATCTCCGTTCTCATTGTTCTTGTTGCTTTTCTTTCTATCTTATTTGTCATTTCTACTGATATATTTGTTATATCATATGTTTCTCCAAAGTCTGGTATAATTACTGGAATTTCAGTTTCTTTTTCTATTTTATCTTTTAATACTTCTTGTGATTCTGCTTCTCCATGTACTAAAAATATATTTTTTGGTTTTGTTATAAATGAATATATAAAATTCATTAACCCTTCTTGATCTGCATGTCCTGAATATCCTTCTATATACTCAACTCTTGCATTTACTGCAAATTCTTCACCAAATATTTTTACAGTTTTTGCTCCATTTACTATTTGATATCCTAAAGTTCCTGGTGCTTGATAACCTACAAAAAGTATTGTTGATTTTGGATTCCATATATTATGTTTTAAATGATGTTTTATTCTTCCCACTTCACACATACCACTTGCTGATATTATTATACTTGGTCTTTCGTCTTCATTTAATGCTTTTGATTCATCTGCTGTTCTTGTAAAATGAAGTCCTGGGAATTCTAACGGATTATCTCCTCTTAATATTTCTTCTCTTATTTCTGGTTCAAAAAGATTTGTATTTTCTCTAAATACTTCTGTTGCTGATATTGCCAAAGGACTATCTACATATACATTTGCTTTCATTAATGTTTTATATTTTTTTCTAAATTCTTCATCGTCTTTTTCGTCTTTTAATCTATTTATTTCATATAAAATTTCTTGTGTTCTTCCTACTGCAAATGATGGTATTACTACAGTCCCTCCGTTATCTAATGTTTCTGATACTATATTTAAAAAGTCTACTGCTTTTTCATCATTTCTTAAATGTAATCTACTTCCATATGTTGATTCCATAACTAAAAGGTCTGCATCTTCTATCATTGTTGGAGAGTCTAAAAGTGGTATATCATTATTTCCTAAATCCCCTGTAAATACTGTTTTTTCTTCTTTTCCATTTTCTTTTACCCATAGTTCTATGATACTTGAACCGAAGCATATGCCCTGCATCATTAAAACGAACATGAATTTCTGGTGTTATTTCTATTATTTCATCATATTGCACTGGTTCAAATATTTCTAAACATCTTAGTGCTTCTTCTGCCGTATACATTGGTTCTATTTCAGGTAATCCTTTTCTTATTCTTTTTTTATTTTTCCATGATGTTTCCATTTCTTGGATATGTCCGGCTATCTGGAAGCATTAAAGTACATAAATCACATGTTGCTTTATGTGCATATACTTTATTTCGAAATCCTTCTTTATATAACTTTGGTATTCTTCCTGAATGGTCAATATGTGCATGTGTTAAAAGCATAAAATCTATTGTTTTTGGATCATATTCAAATTCTTCTAAATTTTTTGCTTCTAATTCTTTATTTCCTTGCCACATCCCACAATCTACTAAAAATTTTTTACCGACATGCCTCTACTAAAAAGTTAGAACCTGTAACTGTTTTTGTCGCTCCTAAAAAAGTTATTTTCATAATCTCCTCCTTAATTTACTAACAAAATGGTTTTACTTTTACATTGAATCTTATTGCTAAATCTTTTTTATTCATAACATCACTATTTTTCAACTTTCTTTTTTCACCAATACCGTTCCCATCAAATACTTGCACATAATATTCTTCATTTTGGATGTTTTTATTTTCTTTATTACTTACATTTTTTTCTTTTTGTCTTATTAATTTAATTTCTATATCCTCAATATTTAAATTTCTATTTTGGAATATTACTTTTAATAATTCATAATTTATTTCTTCTTGTTTAGAAAATTCTTCTATAACTTTTAATTTATGTGCTTTTTCTAACACTTTTTTTATTTCTTCTTCAATTTCTTTTTGTAAATTTTTTTCTTCTAAAATATTATTTTTATTATTATATGGTATCATTAAATAATATCTAAATTCATACATTAATTTTATCATTTCTTGTTTTGAATTACATTTTTCAATTTTTATATCAAAACATTTTATAAACAATTTTTGTATTTTGAGTTTTAATTCTTCTATTTCTTTATCAATATCATTACTATCTGAGAATTTTAAATATTTAATTTTTGTCTCTAATTCCTTTTTATATTTCACAAATTTTTGTGGGTTTAACATATTATTTAATTTTTCTAATTTTTGTAACTTCTCATTTCTTTCTTCTATCATCATTTTTGATAAAATTCTCATACTAAATATTTTTTCTTCTAATGGTAATAATTCATTTCTTCTTTCATATTCTTGTTCTAATAAATGTTTATTATTTATTGTTTCATCAATTAATCTTATCTCTTCTGTTATTATTCTTTTTTCTTCAGTAATTTTTTCAACAAATTTTTCGCTATCTTGTATTTTTATTAATTCATCTTCTACCTTTTCTTTTTCATTTAACATCTTTTCTCTTGCTTTCTTATCAAATTTAATTTCTATATAAATAGATATTTCTTCCAATAATTCTATTAATTTTTCTGCTATTTCTTTTCCATATAATTTTTCTAATTTTTCTTTAAAAATTTGCATATAATCCATTATGGATTCTTTATTGTAAATCCATTTGTTCATAAAATCGTTTCCAACTAAAAATACTAGATTTTGATATATTAAATTATGTGTTATACTTTCTATTTCTTTTGGTATAGTTGTCCATGAATATCCATTGAAATCTCTTAGAGGCTCTACTTCATTAATGCAAGCTCCTACATTTATTAAATTTGATAATGTCTTATTTATTACATAATAATTATCTTTTATAATTCTATTTTTCTTAGATATTTTTGCTAAACAATACAATAATTTTCTTTCGATATTATAACAAATTATTCTTTTTTTCTTCTTTTCAACTAAAAAAGTTCTATTTCCTATTATTTCACTTTCTTTTGAATTAGGCTTTATTAATTTTATTTCATCACAATTATTTTTTATAACTTTTATTATATTTCCAATTAATTCTTCTTTTTTTAAAACTTCTTTTTTTATATGCTTATAATCTTTATAACTTATTTCTAACTTGTACAAAATACTAAGGAGAATACTTTTTACATTTTCTGAATATGTTTTTTTCTCAAGTATTTTTTCAAGTTCATTATTATAATCTCTTTTTACTAGTTTTTCTAATAAATTTTCATTCTTCTTTTGCAAATTTCTTCTCCTTTCTTGAGACAAAAGGGGACGGGGAATTTTTGTCTCATTTTTCTTTTGCTTAACTTACTTTAAATATCTCTAATATTTTTCTTAATAATCTTCTATACCATTTTTCGTTAGGTATTCTTATTAATGACTTTTCTTCTTTTGTTTCATTATTTCTATTTATTCTATTATTTTTATTTTCATTTTCTTTTATTTTTCCAAAATTAATTTCATAACTATTTTTATTATTTTCTTCTACTTTATTTTCTTTGTTTTTATTTTTTTCATTTTCTAATAATTCTTTTCTTTCTTTTTCATCACATAGATAATCTCTATATATTAATGCTATTATTTGTTTTGTTTCTGTCATTAAGTTCTGATTTATTAATTCTTTTTTCTCTTCTAATTTGAATTCATGATTTTCATCCATATTTTCTTTTAGAAAATTAATAAATCTTTTAGGTATTTTTTCTTTTGTTTCTTTATCTGTATTTTCTAATATCTTATATACTTCGAATAAAGCTTTTTTATATTCTAATTTCACTTTTTTCTCCTATAATAGATTTTCTTTTCTTAATTTATTTTCTATTAATTCATTTGCACAATAATTTACGATAATATATTCATTTTTAAACTTTTCTAATTTATTTTTATCTATATTTTTTACAAATATATTTGCATTTTCTTTTTCATATATAACTATATCATTATTTTTTGCAAGTGACAATAGTAAAATTTCTTCATCATAAATTATATACTGCTCTTTACTTACATCTGTAACAGTTTCACCTTTTTTCAAATCTTTTATTGGTATTTTTCTAAATGTGCTATTCATTACAGTTTTCATTCTTATTTTTTTATCTTGTTCTTCTTTACTTAAATTATAAAAGTCTTTTCCTAAAAATTGTTTTACTATTTCTTCTAAATTCCTAAAACAATATTTGTTTTTTCCTTCAACAATTATAATATTTTCCATCTATAAATCACCTATTTATCTTCCTTCAAAACCCACTTTTCCAAAATCCATTGTAGAAATAATTCCTTCTTTTTCATCTAAGATTTTATTTTTATTATATCTTTCTTGATATACGCTTCTTTCTTTCTCATCATGAAATAATATTTCCATAAGTATTTCCATCTTTTCATCTAATGATATATTTTGTTTTAATCTTTCTTTTAA
>CALXZU010000025.1 GCA_944393325.1 uncultured Clostridia bacterium | reverse complement strand
AAAGAAATTGACTCTCCAAGACAAGAATTAACATTTAATCAATTAAAAATTTATTATGAAGAACACGGATTAAAATTAAATGAAAATTTTTTACAAAATCTTGATTTATTAACAAGTGAAGGTAAATACAATTATAATGCATTTTTATTAGCAGATGAAAATAATGTTTCTATAAAACTTGTAAAATATTTAAGTACTAATAAATTGGATTTAGTAGAAAACCAAGAATATGGATATCGTTGTATAATTACCGCAACTCAAAGAATATTAGATAGGCTTGATGCAGAAAATACTGTTTATGCCAAAATAGAATATAAAGGTAGAAAAGAAGTAGATATGATAGATAAGGTAGCTTTAAAAGAAGCAGTTATAAATGCTGTTGTACATAATGATTATTCTTATGGGAATTCTCCAATAATAGAATTATACTCTGATAGAATCGAAATTACATCTGCAGGTGGTTTACCACAAGAATTATCACAAGAAGAATTCTTAGAAGGAGTTACTGCTCCAAGAAACCAAGAACTTATTAGAGTTTTTAAAGATGTTGATTTAATTGAAAATATTGGTTCTGGAGTATTAAGAATATTAGATGCTTATGATAAAAGTTGTTTTAAATTTATGGAACATTTTTTTAGAGTTACTTTTAAATATAAAGAAAATCCATTTGAATATGATGATATTACAAAAGTAAAAAGCAGTAAGAAAAGCAGTAAATTAGCAGTAAGCGAAGAACAAATTTTGGAATTATGCAAAACAGTGAAATCATTAAAAGAAATTGTACAATATTTTGGATATAAAGACGTATATAAATTTAAAAATAATTATATAAATCCATTATTAGAAAAAGGCATTTTGCAATTAACGATACCAGAACAACCTAAAAATAGAAATCAGAAATATATTTCAAAATAACAGGTGTGATATTTAGAAAAGAAAAAATAGTAAAGAATTGCATTAAGATAAAGAAATGAAAGCATTAAAATTGTTAAAAATAAATTTTTCTGTATTACAAATATAATTGTTAAATAAGTTGGAAATATTAAAATATATTATAAAAACTAAAAAGAAATGGATAATTAAGAGATTTAGATAATATAAAAATTAATATTAAAAAATACAAATAATAAAAATAAAATTTATATTTTAATAAAAAAGAATGATAAAGTTTTAATAAATATCATTCTTTTTTGTGTTAAGGTTAAAATATTTATTATTAAAAATTGTAAAATAAAACTATAATACTAAAATATAAAGAACAGTTCCTCCGGGTAAAGGGAAGAACTGTTAGTTGCGGCTTTGATACGTTTTAAATGTAGTTAGCTAGCCTAGCCTTAGCCAATGCTATAAATGTATTAGCATCTTTTATTTCACCTTCGTTCATAAGTGTTTTAATTACATCAGTAGGGATTTCCAGAGCAGTGATGAATTCGTCTTCATCTAGTTTTTGTTCAGATTTCTTTTTACAGTTAAATGCAACAAAAACATGAACAGGTTCTTTAATACTACCTGGATCTTGATAATGCTTACCAAGGTATTCGACTGATTCAGGGATGTAACCTGTTTCTTCAACCAGTTCTCTTATAGCTACCTGATTAGCTTCTTCATTAGCTTCTGCATATCCTGCAGGAAGTTCGATAAGTGAACCTTCGGCAGACAAAGAAATTGGCTGAATTACACAAAGTACATTTCCATCGGTAGTGATAGCAACAACGACAGATGCACTCCTTTTTTCCAAAAACTCACGTGTGATGATTACTCCATTAGTGAGCTTGAATTGCTGAGACATTACTTTGTAAAAGTTACCTCCTTCTGTTGGCTCTGTATAAGGTACAGCCTTGTACTTGGTTAGTAGCTCATTAATAGTAGACCGCATAAATACCTCCAAAAAGTCTTGTTGTAGGTCTATTAGATAAATGCTCTTTGGCATAAATTTATATTTATTTTAACATATTTACATAAAAAAGTAAAATCTAACAACACTAATATAAATGCTTTAAGTTGTTTAAAAGAAATAAAATACTATTTTACAACAAAATATTTCATTTTTTTCTTAAAAAGTATTTACAAATAAGTTATTTATAGGTAGAATAAATATATGCTAATAGCATACAAAAAATACATGCTATTAGCATAAACAAAAATTAACACTTTTATTTTTATAATATATCATGTACAAATAACATGCGTAATAATATTATTATTTTTTTAATTTATACACGACATAAATGACGTATAAATTATTGGAATAAAAAGAGAAATTTTGGAAATAATAAAACTAATGAAAAAGGAGAGAAAAATGATGATGTTAAATATAAAAAAAGAAAAAATAAACAATAATCGGAATAACTTTAATTGCTCTTGTAATTACGATCATAGTTTTGCTTATTTTAGCAGGCGTTTCTATTGCTATGCTTACTGGAGAGAATGGAATATTAACACAAGCACAAAGAGCTAAAGATGAAACAGAAGAAGCAAGAATAGAAGAAGAAAATAGAATATCTGAATATGAGAACTATATAAATGATGCAATAGGAGATGTAAAACAAGTAGACGATAAGAATCCAGGAGTACTTGAAGGAGAAGGAACAGAAGAATCCCCTTTTGTAATAAATAGTATAGAAGACTTAGTTGTTTTTGCTGATAATATAACAAAGGGAACAAATACTTATCAAGGCCAATATGTAAAATTAGGTCTAAGTTTAGATTTTAATTCTGATAAATCATATGTAGATCCTAATAGAGAAGACTATTATGGTTATCAAGGAAAACTAAAAGAAGCATTATTACGAGGAGAAGGATTTCAAAGTATTGGAAAGATAAATTTTATCGAAAATACTGAAAATATTGAAAATATTAAAAGTTGTAGTTTTAATGGTATTTTTGATGGGAATGATAAATCAATTTTAAATATGTATATAAATAAAAATGTAAAAGATAATACTGAATGCATATCTTTGGGTATGTTTTCTAATAATTTTGGAACAATTAAAAATCTAACTATATCTGGTAATATATCACTTGTTGTGCCTAATCAAGATCGGAAGAGTAGGAGGAATAACAGGAACAAATTATGGAGATATTCAATATTGTACAAATAAAGCTAATGTTAGTGGAGAATGTCATACATCAGCTTTAAAAATTTTTGCAGGGGGTATTGCTGGTGTAAACCGTAATAATATAGAAGTTTGTAAAAATGAAGGTGAACTATTTGGAGAAGGAAAAAGCGGATGGCAAACACATATAGGAGGAATTGTAGGTTATAATAATTACTGTGTTATAAGTTGCTACAATAAAGGAAAGGTTTTAGCAAAAGGTAATGGAAGCAATTTACCATTTCCAACAAATAATGAAGTTCAACAAGTAGATGCAGGAGGAATAGTAGGAAGTACTTATATAGGTAACGATGGAGTTTTAAATATTGAAAAATGTTATAATGAAGGAGAAGTTAGTGGCGAAAATGGATATTCTACAAATGTAGGAGGTATAGTAGGTTCCAATGGATGGTATGGAGATATTAATAAATGTTGTAATGTAAGTTATGTAAAAGCTCAAGGGATTAATGGAGGGGATGCTCCAGTTTTTGGAGGAATATGTGGTTGGACACCAAGTAATAATACCTCTATAATTAAAGAATGCTATTATTTTAATCAATATATAAATAATGGAGTAGGCGATGGAGCATATGAAGAAGAAGAGGTAATAGGAATAGATAACATCAATGATATTCCATCAGTAAAAGAAATAACAGGTTATGATTTTTAAAATAATATAAATCAAAGGAAAAAATACGAAGTATTAGGATCTGGAGATTTATTACTATTTTTTGAAACTTATACAAAATATAAGTATTAGAATAAAAAGAAGACTAATGAAAATAATGCAAGAAGTAAAAGGAGGGAGAGAATAATGAAGGTTAAAATAGAAAAAGAAAATAATAATCGGAATAACTTTAATTGCTTTAGTAATTACGATTATTGTTTTGCTTATTTTAGCAGGTATTTCAATTGCTATGCTAACAGGTGAGAATGGAATATTAACACAATCAAAAAAAGCAGAAGAAGAAACAAGTTTAGCAGATGAAAAAGAGAGAATAAAATTGGCTGTAACAAGTGCACAGATTGGAGATAATGGTTATATAGAAATAAAGAAAAATAGTTTACAGAAGGCAGTAGATGAGCAATTCGGAAAAAACAAAGCAGTTGTAATAGATAATGAGGATGGTACTTTTACAATTGGAATTGTTGATACAAATAGAGATTATAATATTAAAAATAATGATGTTGAGGATGGGATAAATTGGAATGAAATTATGGCAAATGCGAAAGCACCAGAAAGTCAAGATGAAGAGAGAAATGAAGGAGTAATTGGAATTGGAACAGATGGAAGCAATGTTGATATGGATTTGTGGGAATTTACGTACGTGTCTGAAACTGACAGTTATGCTCTTAATGATTTTGAGGTTATAAATAATGAAAATATCGAAAATAAAGGATATTTAGGTGGAATTAATGAAATTGGTGAAATAGAAGGGGTTGTTCCGATGTATATAAAATCAAATACAGATGAACATTTTAAACCTGTTACAGACATGAATAATACTTTTAGGGAATGTACAGAACTTAAAATATCGCCTAAAATTCCTAGAACTGTAACAAGTATGTTTGCAACATTTTGTAGTTGTGATAATTTAGAAATTCCACCAGTATTACCAACTAGATTAGAAAATATGTATGGAACATTTTATGGTTGTAAAAATCTAAAGTATACACCTGATATTCCAAGTTCAGTTATAACTATGGCAGATTGTTTTGTAAGGTGTGAAAAAATACAAAAAGCCCCTATACTTCCTGATAATGTTGTTGATTTGAGAGGAACATTCGGTTATTGTAAATCATTAACAGTAGCACCTGATATTCCTTCATCTGTAGTCAATATGAAAAATACATTTTCATATTGTATAAATTTGAAGAAGCCACCGGTAATACCAGAAAAGGTTGAAAATATGACAACTACTTTTGCGGGGTGTTATAAATTAGAAGGAAATTTAGTAATAAATGCTAATCCAACTTCTTATGAAAATTGTTTTATCTCATGTGCTACTGATAGCAATGGGTTAATTGTTACAGGAAAGAGTTCCGTATTAGATCTAATTGTTAATACTAAATCTGAAAATTCTAATATTATTAAAGGAGAAATATGAGTATTGAATAATAGAGTACATTACATGAGTTTCAATAATCTTTGATTATGCGTGTAGTATGATGTAAAAGATGAAATGTATTTGAATGCTTGCATTGATGGACTTTATTACTTTATATATTAGAAATAGCAATGGAGGAAAAAATGTTAAATAATTTGAAAAGAAGAAAAGGAATTACATTAATTGCATTAGTGATTACAATAATCATCTTGCTTATTTTAGCCGGAGTGTCAATAGCAATGCTAACAGGTGAAAACCGGAATATTAACACAAGCACAAAAAGCTAAAAACGAAACAGAAGAAGCAAGAATAGAAGAAGAAAATAGAATATCTGATTATGAGGATTATATAAGTCAGTATACAAATGGAGGATATGTAGAAAGTAAAGGAGTAAATGCACCAGTATTAAAAGATAATATGGAGCTTGTAACATTTAATGAAAAAACTGGTGAATGGGAAGAAAATAATTCAAGTTCAGCATATGATTATGTAGCAGGTACAGGAACAGAAGATAATAATAAAAGTAAGTGGGCAAATGCAAGAGTAACAGTAGATGGGATCGATAGTTATTTTGTATGGATACCAAGATATGCATATAAGATAACATATAATAATTCTGAAAATAAAAGTGAAGGAGGAACAATAGATGTAAAATTTTTAGTAGGAACATCAGATAATTATTATGATGAAAATGGGAAATTACAAAAAGCTAAAAGAGCAGTAACAGGACATGAGGATACAACAAGTGCTTACTATGTACATCCAGCATTTACAAATAATGTAGACTTAGGTGGCTGGGACGGTGAACTTACAGGAATATGGGTAGGAAAGTATGAAACAAGTTTAGTTGATACAAGTAATAAAGAAAATATAACAAATGTAGTGACAAATGATGAAGGTACAGGAAATATTTTATTATCAGAAGTAGAAAATAGAGCAATAGCAGTACAAGACGGAATGAGTTCATGGAGATGTTGTACTATAGGAAACATGTATACAAATGCAAAAAGTTATGCTGAAAATCTAAATTCACATATGCTTAAAAATAGCGAATGGGGAGCAGTTGCATATTTAACACATAGCCAATATGGAAGAAATGGTGGAAAAGTTTTAAGAAATAACGAGGATAACTATTTGAAATTTATAACAGCAGATAAAGGAATTTCTGTAAATCCAGAACAAAGTACAACTAAAAATGAATATGGAGTATATGATATAGCAGGAGGAGGATATGAATATGTAGCCTCTTGGTATGGAAAAAGTACAAGTCAAGATTGGGCAAGTTATGGAAGTAATATAATAAATGAGAAAGAAAAAGAGTTTATTACGATATATGCAGGAGAAACAGAAAGTATAAATTATAAAATAGGAGATGCAACTTATGAAACAAAGGACTGGTCTATGAATGGAACAAGCGTTTCGTGGTTTATAAATTCTTATAGTCCGGTTTTTATACGTGGAGGAACAGGAAATAGTACAAGTGCATTTGCATATGATAGGGATTATGGTAGATGTAATAATGCTTTTTCATTCCGTTTATGCCTAACTGTAAATTAGTAATTAATCTTTCTTTAGTTCAATTTATATAAAATAATAGTTAGTTTATGCTAGCTATTATTTTTTTATTATTCTTTATTTATTTTTATATTATATTCTATTTTGCTTTGTTTTTTTATTTTATTTTTTGTGTTGTTTTTTATTAAAAAAATCTAAAGCCGGAGCTTTAGATAGTGATAATCTTTTTAGTAAAATCTAAATTGCTACAAGAGTCAAAAGTGTAGCCAATAGTGTAAACATTAGTTGCAAAAATATCTTTATCAAGAAGAAGTTTTAAATTCTTATTAGAAGAATTATCTAAGAAACGTTTAACAGAAGTAATAATTTCTAATTTAGGATTAGCTTTGGCAATCTCTGAAATAAGAAACTTACCTCTACTATTTAGACCAAGAACTCTAACATAAGGATTAACTTTCTTAGATAAAGCCATATCTTTTTTTGTAATACCAAGTAAAGAATATAATAATATTCTTTGGATTCTTGTTGTTGTATATCTTTTAGATTTAATAGTATTTAAAAAATCAGAAATATTATTACAAGAATTAGAAGATTTCTTAATAGAAAACTCTAAACCTTCAGCTATATCAGGAAGGTCAGCTATTTCAGATTCTGACATTTTACGTAAATTGTAAATAATCTGATGTTCAAAAACAGACAAATCAGGAATAACATGTCCTTGTTTAATATTATCAAGTAAAATTTCATAAGAAGCTTGAGGGAGTAATCTTTTTAAAACATTAAAACTACCATTTTTAATAATATTTCTAATAGCAGTAGCACTAGCGATATTACCAGAATAAGTAATATCATTGTGACCAGCTTCAAACCTAGGAATAGAAATAGGTTTAATAACACTTTTATACTTTTTCAAAGCCTTAATATATTCAATTCCTAAAATATTATTAGGAGAAGATAAAATATTTGTATATTTTTGGTCATTACTAAAATAGCTAATAATAGCACTTTCTCTTGCTTTAGGAAAAGAAACACCTTTTTTTAACTCATTAGCTAAAATAGATTTATATAATTTAGGTTCTTCATGTAAAACTTTAGCAATGTCATCTAAAATATCTATATTAGAATTTTCACTACCGAAAGCAACATAATCAACAACTTTAAGAGAATCTAAGATACGAATAGCACCATCGGCAAAATTTTCGGCACTAGAAGTAGCATAAAGGACAGGAAGTTCAATAACTAAATCAACACCACTTTTCAAAGCCATCTCAGTTCTTGACCATTTATCAACAATAGCGCTAGAACCACGCTGAGTAAAATTACCACTCAAGATAGCAACAGAATAATTAGAACCAGTAACTTTTTTAGCTTGTTCTAAATGATATAAATGACCATTATGAAAAGGGTTATATTCACAAACAATACCTAAAACTTTTCCCATTATATAAATCCTTTCTTGTATATTTTTATTATAACTGTTATAATATTACCATAAAATTATTAAAAAAACAATGGAAAGGTGGATAAATGTGGAAAAAGTGACAATATATACAGATGGAGCATGTTCGGGAAATCCAGGACCAGGAGGATGGGCGGCAGTATTAATATATAATGAAAATAGAAAAGAAATCTCAGGAGCAAAAAAAGAAACAACAAATAATATAATGGAATTAACAGCGGTAATAGAAGCACTAAAGCTATTGAAATATCCATGTGAAGTAGATTTATATAGTGATAGTGCATATGTAGTAAATGGTTTTAATCAAGGATGGATATATAACTGGAGAAAAAATAATTGGAGAACATCATCAAAAGAGCCAGTAAAAAATAAAGAAATATGGGAAGAATTATATAATTTAAGCAAAATACATAAAGTGAATTTCATAAAAGTAAAAGGACACAGTACAAATGAATTAAATAATAGATGTGATGAATTAGCAAGAGAAGCAATAAAAAACTTGTAATTTGCTTAGAAAAATGATATAGTAAAGAAGAAAATTTTAAAGCGAAAGGAATGTGTGATTTTGAGTATCAAAGAAATTATAGAAAAAGCAAAATTAAAAATTTCTAAAGATAGAATTTTTTATGGAGAACTCATGAAAAACTATACTAGCTTTAAAATAGGAGGACCAGCAGAATGCTTAATAAAAATAGAAAAAAAAGAAGAATTAAAAGAAATACTTTTATTAGCAAATAAAGAAAACATACCAATAACGATAATAGGAAATGGAAGTAACATATTAGTATCAGATGATGGAATAAGAGGAATAACATTAATTATAAAAATAGAAGGAATAAAATATTTAGAAGACGGAAAAAAAGTTATAGTTAATGTAGGAGCAGGAGAAAAAATAGCTAAATTAGGAAGAATGTTTTTAAATAATCAACTTACAGGGTTTGAAGAAATATCAGGAATACCAGGAAGTGTTGGCGGGGCTGTAAGAATGAATGCAGGAGCACATGGAAAGGAAATGAAAGATATTGTAAAAACAGTTACTTGTATGGACTATTTAGGAAATGAAAAAAAATTTAATAGTTCAGAAATGAAATTTGAATATAGAAAAAGCATATTAAAAGAAGAAAAATATATAGTAACAGAGGTAGAAATAGAATTAGAAAAAGGGAACAAAGAAAAAATAAAAGAAAAAATGGATGAATATACAAAATTCAGAAAAGAAAAACAACCATTAGAATACCCAAGTGCAGGAAGTACATTTAAAAGAGGAAATGACTTTATAACTGCAAAACTAATAGATGAAGCGGGGCTAAAAGGTTTTAGCATAGGAGGAGCAGAAGTATCAACAAAACATAGTGGTTTTATAATAAACAAAGGAAATGCGACAGCAAAAGATGTATTAGAGTTAGTAAACAAAGTAAAAGAAGAAGTATATAAAAAATTTAATAAGAAAATAGAATTGGAAGTAGAAGTAATAGGTAAATAGGATGTGTCCCAACTGCTCGTTTTCGAGCAAAAGGAAACGTCCCCAAAGGAGAGAAAGATGAAAGGTTTTTTACAATGGTTTAAAGCAAGCAGTAAAATGAAAAGATGGATGATATTAATTTTAATAGGGATAATTTTAGCATGTTATGGATTGGCAAGAATATTAGTCATGCGAGAAATCTCTTTTACAGATGTTGGGCAAGTTATAGCAATATTTGTTGTGGGATTTTTAGCAATTGTAGTAGGTTTAGTATTTTTAAATAAGAGAACATTGGAGCTTTTAATTGAAGCTAGTGATGAAAGAATGGAAAATAACAAAAATGTTAATATGAATTCACTTATTTTTAATAAAACAGTTTATGACAAAGGTCCAAACATTGTTGTAATAGGTGGAGGAACAGGCCTAAACACTGTATTATCAGGACTTAAAAATTATACAAATAATCTAACAGCTATTGTAACTGTATCGGATTATGGAGAAGTAGCAACAAATTCAAGAAAAGAATTACAAACAATGCCTTTAGATGATATCAAAGATAGTATGGTATCTCTAGCTACTAAAGATGATGAAGTAGATAAATTATTTAATTATGAATTTAAAGATGGAAAATTAAGAGGATTAAATTTTTCAGATATATACTTTCTAGCAATGAAAGGCGTAAATGGTAATTTTGAAGATTCTATTATAAAAAGTAATGAAGTAATAAATATGATAGGAAAAGTTATTCCTGTAACATTAGATGAAATGAAAATAGTAGCAGAACTTGCAAATGGATATATAGTAGAAGAAAAGTCAAGGATTCCTGAAGTTGTGTCTGATAAATTAACAAAGATAAATAGAATAACAGTTAGTCCATCAAATTGTAGACCAACTCCAGGTGTAGTAGATGCGATAAAAAATGCAGATTGTATTGTAATTGGACCTCGGAAGTTTATATACAAATGTTATACCACCACTTTTAATTAATGGTGTTGCTAAAGCTATAAAAGAAAGTACAGCAATTAAAGTATATGTATGTAATATAATGACAGAACCGGGACAAACAGACAATTATACTGTTTCAGAACATATAAATGCAATTATAGAACATTGTGGAATAGGTGTAATGGATTATTGTATATATGATACAGGTGAAATTGTTCCAGAGTTTATCAAGAAATATAATATGGAAGGGCAAGATTTAGTAGAACAAGATGTTGATAAAGTAAAAGGAATTAAGTTTTTACAAAGAAATTTATCAATGATAAAAGATAAATTGATACGTCATGATCCAAGCCTTGTAGCTTCTTCTATTATAGAACTTATCTGTGATGATTTAAGATATCAAGATAAACAAAATGATCCTCAATATTTAATGCTTAGTAATAAATTAAGAGAAGAAAAAAGAATTAATAAATTAAAGAAAAAGACAGAAAAAAAAGGTAAAAAGATAAAAGAAGGAAAGAAAGATAATAAAGTATTAAAATCAAAAAGCAAGTTTAGTAGCAAGTATAGTGAAAGAATAGCATCAATTAGAGAAGCGGATAAAAAAGCAGAGGCAAAATCAAAGCAAAGGGAGAAAAAAGGAAGAACAAGGACTAAAACAAAAAAAGATATTAAAAGTAAAGAAACATCTAAAAAGAAAACACCACAGGAGATAAGAAAAGAAATGCTAAAACAATTAGAAAATAGCAAATTAAAAGATAAAAACAATTAGGAGGAAATTATGGAATTTACTAAAGATAGTTTAAATTTAGAGAATGGATTGGATAAAGAGTGGTTAATTACAAATGGAATAGGTGGTTATAGTTCTTCTAGCATTATTGGAGCAAACACAAGAAAATATCATGGACTTTTAGTTGCAAGTCTAACACCACCTGGAAGAAGATTTTTAGTACTTTCGAAATTAGATGAAAGTATTGAAGTAAGAGGAAAAAAATATGATTTATATACAAATATAGGAAAAGAATATATATCAAAAGGGTTTAAATATCAAGAAACTTTTGAAAAAGATATTATACCAACTTTTACTTATAAAATAGGCAAAATTGAGATAACTAAAAAAATTTGTATGGATTATGGTAAAAATACAGTTGGAATATATTATAAAGTTAAAAATGGAGGATATAAAGCAAAATTAACACTTGCGCCTATAATTAATTTTAGGGATTTCCATACTGTAAATACAAATCATATTTTTTCTATAAAGCAAATGAGTAAGAAAAATAAAATAAGGATCTCAATAGATGAAAATTCTTATACACCTATTTATATAAATCTATCAGAAGGAAAATACATAGAGCATGAAAATGATAGTTTTAATAATATGTTTTATATAGAAGAAGAAAAACGTGGATTTGTCGCAGAAGAAAATCATGCAGTTCCTGGCAGATATGAAGTTGAGATAAAAGCAAGGGAAGAAAAAGAGATTTCATTTGTATGTTCATTAGAAGAGAACATAGATGAAATAGATGTAAAAGATTTAATTAAAAATGAAGAAAAAAGAATAAATGAAATATATAAAAATTCAGAACTTGTAAAGAAAAAAGTTGCAACTAAAAAACAAGATAAAGAAAACGAATTGATAAAAACATTTTTAATTGCTACAGATAATTTTGTGGTAAATAGACATAGTTTTGGATTACATACATTAATTGCAGGATATCATTGGTTTTTGGATTGGGGGCGCGATGCTTCAATTTCTTTTGAAGGAATATTACTAATTCCCAAAAGGTTTGATATTGCAAGAGAAGTATTAAAAACAATGACGAGAGATGTTAAATATGGATTAGTTCCAAACGGCTATTCTGGTTATGATAATAGACCTCTTTATAATAGTGTGGATGCATCACTTTTATTGTTTGAGGCAATACAAAAATATATAGACTATACAAAAGATTATAAATTTGTAAAAGAAGAATTGTTTGAAATAATGGAAAGAATAATTGATAATTATTGTAATGGAATAGATGTTGATGAAAATAATATTTATTTAGATAGAGATGGACTAATTGTTTCAGGAACTGAAAACACACAAAATACATGGATGGATGTTAAATACCAAGGAAAAGCAGTTACACCAAGAAATGGAAAAGCGGTTGAGGTAAATAGTTTATGGTATAATGCAAATAAAATTATGCAAAATTTATGTGTTAAATTTGGACATCCAATTATTGCAATGAAATATAAAAATTTAGCAGAAATGTGCAAAGCATCTTTTAATGATAAATTCTTTAATATAAGTACCAAATGTTTATATGATGTTTTAGGAGATGGAAAAATAAGGCCTAACCAATTATTTGCATTAAGTCTAAGTAATCCAATTATAGAACCTAATTCAGATGTTGCAAAAAGTATGATAGAGGTTGTTGAGAAAAAATTATTAAATGCTTATGGATTAAAGACTTTAGCAAAAGGTGAAGAAAATTATGTTGAAGTTTATGAAGGGGATGCAAAACAAAGAGACACAAGTTATCATCAAGGAATAACATGGACTTGGCTTTTAGGGTTATACTATAATGCATTAAAAAATATGAAAGATTATTCAGAAGATAAGAATGAGAAAACAGAGTTAGAAGAAAAGATTAATAAATTAATAGAAAAAACAAAGAAAACATTTTCAAAAGAAATTTATGAACGTGGTTGTATAGGTTCTATTGCAGAACTTTACGATTCTACAAAACCATATTTACCAAAAGGAACAATTGCACAATGTTGGAGTGTTGCTGAAGTTTTTAGAATAATACTTGGAAGATAGAAAGGCGAAATGTATGATAAAAGATAAAAATGATAATTATATAAAAGATATTAATCCTTTCGAAATGTTTAAAAAAATAGATAATAGTATAATAACATTCTATATGCAGTATAATCACTTGAAAAATATATATAGGCAAGGATGGCTTAAAGTAAGAATAGGATTAGAGCATGAAAGTAAATGTGAATCTATTGCTGATCATTCGTTTTCAATGGCACTTCTTGCACTTACTATGATTGAAAAATATAGTTTGCCATATGATATATTAAAATGTATAAAGATGTGTATAGTACATGAATTAGGGGAAGTATATGTTGGAGATTATACCCCATTTGATAATGTGACAAAAATAGATAAATATAATCAAGAACGTGAGGCTATAAAAAAGATTTTAGATAGCTTAGATTTTAATAATGACTTTTTAGAATTGTGGGAAGAATTTGAAGAAAATGAAACAGAAGAAGCAAAGTTTGTTAAAAATTTAGACCAATTAGAATTTATATTACAAGCATCAGCATATGGATTAGATGCATCTTGTTTCCAAAGATGTATTAGTAAAATAACAGATGAGAATTGCAAGGAAGTTTTAAATTCTTTATTGGATTTAACAAAAGGACATGAAAAACCAAAAAAAATAGGATAGATGTTATATGTTAAGTATAGAAAATTTAGAAAAAGAATTAAAACAAGAAAAGTTAAATAATTTATATCTTTTATATGGGGAAGAATTATTTTTATTAGAAAATAGTGTTAAAAAAATAAAGAAATTGTTTGGAGAACTTGTAAAAGGTATAAATTATATATTAATAGATGATACAAATGTAAAAGAACTTATTTCTGACATAGAAACACCAGCATTTGGCTATGAAAAAAAAATAATCATTGCAAGAAATACAGGACTTTTTAAATCAGAAGGAAAAAGGAAGAACAAAGAACTTAGTGATTTTAAAGATAAGTTAAATGATTATTTAAATGAAAATATAGATATAATTAATGAAAGTGTTATATTAGTTTTTATAGAAGAAGAAGCAGATAGTAGATTAAAATTATTTAAAACTTTAGATAAATTAGGTGTAGTCTGTAAATTTGATTTTTTAAAACCAGTACAAGTAGAAAAAAGGATAAAATCTATATGTAATGCTTATAATGTTAAAATTGATAATAGTGTAATAAAATATTTTATAGAAATATGTGGGACTAATATGCAAGATGTTATAAATGAAATAAGAAAACTTATAGAATATGCAGGAAGTGGAGGAAGTATAAAGAAAGAGGACGTTGATAGTTTAACAATAAAAAAGTTAGAAGCTGTAATATTTGATTTAACAGATAATCTTGGACAAAAGGAAACAAAAAAAGCCTTAGAAGTTTTAAAAAGTCTAATTTATAATAAAGAGCCTATACAAAGAATTTTAGTTATGCTTTATAATCATTTTAAAAAATTATATTTTTTAAAAATAGCTATAAAATCTAATAAAGATGCAGTCATAGCTTTAAATTTAAAACCTAATCAAGTGTTTTTAGTTAATAAATATAAAAAACAAGGAAGCTATTTTTCTGAAAAAGAATTAAAAGAAGTTTTACAGGCAATTAGGGATTTAGATATAAATTATAAAAATGGATTAATAGATTTAGAGGTTGGATTAGAAGCAATTCTTTGTAATTATTGTTCATAAAGGTATTTAAAAAATTGTTAATAAATTAATTATAAATGTAAAATGTGTTAATTGAAATTATAATGATTTTGCAAAAAATATTGACAAAATGTTATATATTATGATATTATGAATATAATAATTAAGAACATCATTGTTTTTATAAATGAGTTTGTCGCTGCCCCTTTAGCGGCTGATAAATGAGAGGGTGAATAAATGTGTTTGTCGCTACCTCTTCAAGCGACTAACAAATAAGAGAGTGGATAAATTATAGGGCTTACCAGAAGTGGTGAGCCTTAAATATTATAAAGGAGTAATAAAAGTGCAAATAAATATAGGATATTTTTATTTTGTAAAAGATTTATTTTTTGAAATTATAGATGACAATGAATTAATGAAAAACAAAGAAAATGGAAATAAAAGACCATGCTATTTTTGCTTTAAAAGCAAAATGTATAATGATATTATATGGTTTATTCCAGTTAGTACAAAAATAGAAAAATATCAAAAAGTTTACAATCACAAAATTCAAAAGCAAATAAAATTAGGTAGAAAACCATCAGTTGATACTATAGTTTTTGGAGATGTGGCTAATACACATAGTGCATTTTTAATACAAAATATGTTTCCAATAACTAATGAATATGTAGAAAGTCAATATTTAAGAAATAAAGTTCCAATAAGATTATCAAATAAGTTACAAATAGAAATAATACATAAAGCTAACAAGGTTTTAAATCTGTATAGGCATGGAATGAAGAATATTGTTTTTCCAAACATTGATAAAATATTAGCTCAATTATTAGAAAATAAAAATGTTAATAAACAATAACAGAATAAAAAGTAAATTATCGCGTAAAAAACATATTCTATTATGAAAAAAATAAATGGAAGAGGAGAATGATATGGAAGAAAAAAATAAGGATTTAGAAAAACAAGTGATACTTGAAGAAGTGGTGAGAAAGGCTGTGCAAATTCCTGGTGTAAAAGTTAATAGAGAACAATTTTTAGCAGAACAATTTGCTACTAAAGCAGATAATTTAGACGAAATACTTGATAAAGGACCAATTGGAGCAGGAATAAAAAGAAAAGATATTAATGCATTGGCAAAAAAGCTAATATTAACAAGGACAAGTCAATCATCAATAGCATCGTTTGTAGCTGGAATTCCTGGAGGACTAGCAATGGCAGCAACAATACCAGCTGATATATTACAATTTTTTGGAGTAGCATTAAGATTAGCCCAAGAATTATCATATTTGTATGGAGCAAAAGATTTATGGAGTGAAGGTAAAATAGATGATGAGAAAGTAAGAAATCAACTAATATTATACTGTGGTGTTATGTTTGGTGTTTCAGGTGCTGTATCCGGAGTTAGGGTATTATCTACACAGTTATCAAAAACAGCATTAAAGAAAATTCCTCAAAAAGCATTAACAAAAACTTTTTGGTATCCAATATTAAAGAAAATAGCAAATTATATAGGAATAAATCTAACAAAGAAAACATTTGCACAAGGGGTATCGAAAGCAGTTCCTATAATTGGGGGATTTATATCAGGAGGAATAAATTTTGCATCAATGATGCCTATGGCAAATAAGTTAAATGATACTTTAGATAAGGCTACATTTAACTATAGTGATGAAGAATTTGAAAAAGATTTAGAAATTATTATGAATCCAGATGAATATGAGGAAATAAAATAAGAAAATATAAATATATAGAAAAAATAAACATAAAATGTATAATAAACCACTTAAATGATAAAAATAGTAAAAAGAAAATTTATCATTTAGGTGGTTTTATGTTTAAGAATATATTAAAAGTGGAAAAGGTAAAGATAAGTTTAATAATTATATTTCTTATATTAATGTTATCAACTGTTATATTTTTATATTTTACTAATAATAGTGAAGTAGAAGCATTATCTAAATATGGTTCAAGAGGAGAAGAGGTTAAACAAATACAGACAAAATTAAAAAGATGGGGATATTATAATGGAAATGTGGATGGAATATTCGGAAGTCAGACATTAGAAGCGGTTAAATATTTCCAAAGAAAAAATGGATTAACAGTAGATGGAATAGCAGGACCTGCAACATTAAAGGCAATGGGAATATATAATAGTTCAAATTTATCATCATCTTCAAGTAGTAATTCAAGTGATTTAAATCTACTTGCAAGAATAATATATGGAGAAGCAAGAGGAGAGCCATATACAGGGCAAGTAGCAGTAGGAGCAGTAGTTTTAAACAGAGTAAAAAGTAGCTCATTTCCAAATACAATATCAGGAGTAATATATCAATCAGGAGCATTTGATGCAGTTAGAGATGGACAAATTAATTTAACACCAGACTCAACAGCAAAAAAAGCAGCACAAGATGCATTAAATGGTTGGGATCCGACCTATGGTGCAATTTATTATTTTAATCCATCAACGGCAACAAATAAATGGATATGGTCAAGACCAATGACAGTAACAATTGGAAGACATAGATTTTGTAAATAGTGTATTTTTTATGAGACAATGGTAAATTTGTCTCTTTTTTTTCTTTGTAAAGTCTAATATTTTAGAAAGAATTTTATATTACTTGTATTGTAATAATTTTTTTGATATAATAAGCAAAATGTTAATAAATACATATAAAGAAATATTTAAAATATAAAAATAAATGTTAAGTTTTTAGGAAAACTTAAAGAAAAGAGGTAAAAATGGGAGAAAATAGTGAATTAAAATTATTTGAGGATAAGAAAATAAGAGCAAAATGGGATGAGAAAAAAGAAAAATGGTATTTTTCAGTAGTTGATATAGTTGCTATATTAACAGATAATGATTATCAAGGTGGGAGAAAATACTGGAAAACGCTTAAAATGAGGTTAAATAAAGAAGGAAGTGAACTGGTAACAAATTGTTACCAGTTGAAAATGGAAGCATATGATGGAAAATTAAGAGACACAGATGTGATGACAACAGAACAAATATTAAGGTTAATCCAATCTATACCATCTAAAAAAGCAGAGCCATTAAAATTGTGGCTTGCACAAGTTGGAAAAGAAAGAATAGATGAAGCATATGATCCAGAAATAACAATAAATAGAGCATTGGATACATATAGAAAAAAAGGATATTCAGAAGAGTGGATAAATCAAAGGTTAAAAACTATAGATATAAGAAAAGAATTTACAGATGAACTAAAAGAAAAAGGAATAGAGAAAAGTAAAGATTTTGCAATATTAACAAATATTCTAACACAAGCATGGAGCGGTTATTCTGTAAAAGAGTATAAAAAGTTAAAAGGTTTAAAAAAAGAAAATTTACGAGATAATATGACTAATATGGAACTTGTTTTAAATATGCTAGCAGAAACATCTTCTACTGAAATATCAAAAAGTAAAAATAGTAAGGGATTTAAAGAAGTAGAAGATTCAGTAAAAAAGGGAGGTAATATTGCAAAAATTGCAAAAGAACAACTTGAAAAAGAAACAGGAAAAAAAGTTATATCAGATAAAAATGCAAAAGAAATAAGAAAACTAAATTCCTAAATAGTATAAATGAGGCAAAGCTTAATTTGTCTTATTTTTTTCTTGACAATTAAGATTTGTATTGGTAATATATATTTGATATATTGTAGTTGGAGGAAAAAATGTTAATTTATCCAGATGAATATTTTAGAAAAATAGAAGAAATAACCATAGAATATTTACAAAAAAATAAAATAAAAGCACTAATATTAGATATGGACAACACCTTGATAAATCATAAAGCAGAAATACCTGAAAATATATTAAAATGGGCAAAAGACCTACAAGGTCAAGGTGTAAAACTAATAATAGTATCAAATACAAATAAAAAAAATAAAGTAGAAAAAATATCAAAATTATTAAATATAAAATATATATATTTTGCAAAAAAACCATTAAAAATAGGATTATTAAAAGCAAGAAAAATATTAGAAGAAGAAACGAATAGAATAGCAGTTGTAGGGGATCAAATATTTACAGATGTGATTGGTGGGAATAGATGTAAAATGTTTACAATATTAATAGATTCCATCGAAGAAAAAGATTTTTGGTATACGGCATGGAAAAGACCAATAGAAAATAGAATAAAAGAAAAAATAAGAAAAAGAACAGAGGAGAAAAAATAGAATGTATATAAATGACGTAAATATAGTATATTATATTGTAGCAGCAATACTTGGGCTATTTGTAGGACAAATTGTAGACTGGGCAAATAAAAGATTACCAGAATATAAGAAAGTAATATCAAGAGAATTTTTTACAGAAAACAGATTGGAATTTAAACCTAATTATATATTAATGATATTAACAGCAATAATATATGTAACCTTAATATATGTTTATGGAATAAAAGACACAATAATTGCAAATTTAGATTTGGTAAAATATATGATATTAGCACCAATGTTGTTATCAGTATTTGTAATAGATTATAAATTACAAATAATACCTAATAGACTGAATCTAACTATATTTGAAATAGGAATAATATTTGCTTTCCTTTATGGACTATCAGATGTAGCAATAACAATAAATATGCTTCTTGGAATGCTAGCAGGAGGAGGAATATTCTTACTAATAACACTAGTAGGAGGTATATTTTATGGAAAAGAAGCAATGGGCTTTGGAGATGTAAAACTAATGGGAGCACTTCGGATTATTTTTTGGACTATCAAACATAATTGCCATTACATTAGTATCATTCTTAATAGGAGCAGTTTTAAGTATAGTATTGTTAATAACTAAAATAAAAAAATCAAATGAATATATACCATTTCGGACCATTTATAGTAATTGCAACTTTTATTAGTATGTATATACCATTTGAACAAATTAAAAATTTATTATTACAAATATTTACACTAGGAATGTATAAATAGAAAAACTAAAAGATATAATTAAGGGGAGATATAAAATGAACTCAAAATTACAATGGTTAAGAAATACAATGTCAAGTTTAGATATGCAAGGATTAATAATATCAAATCCCACAAATATAAAATATCTAACAGGAATAGATGCAGAAGGAACTTTGCTTTTAACAAGAAAAGATAATATATTTATAACTGATGGAAGATATATAGAACATGTACATAGTATTTTAACATTATATGATGAAATAATAGTATACAATATACATGATGTATCAAGCGATGACTATGAGAACTTCTTTATGTTTTGTGAAAACGTAGGGTTTGAAGAATATTATGTAACATATGCAGACTATAAAGAATTAATTAGAAAATATAAAATAAATAATTTAGTAGAAACAGAACATTTAATAGAAAGACAAAGAATGATAAAAGATAAAGAAGAAATATCAAATATAGAAAAAGCATGTGAAATAACAGACAATTGTTTTAGTTATTTACTTACATACATAAAACCAGGAATGACAGAAAAACAAATAGCAGAAGAAATAGAAGAATATTATAAACAAAGAACAGATGGTTTAGCATTTGAAACAATAGTAGCATCTGGAGAAAATACATCAATGCCCCATGCAGTACCAACAGATAGAAAAATACAAGAACAAGATATAATAATAATAGATATGGGATGTAAAGTAAATCGGATATTGCTCAGACATGACAAGAACATTTTTTATAGGAAGTGTTCCGGAAGAGATAAAACCGGTATATAATTTAGTATTAAAAAACCAAGTACAAACATTAGAAGAAATGAAAGATGGGGAAAGTACAAGATTACTCACAAAAATGGTAGAAAATGATTTCAAATTAAATGGATATGATTTAATACATAGCTTGGGACATGGAGTAGGAATGGAAATACATGAAGCACCATATATTAACTACAGAACAGATACACAATTAAAAGAAAATATGGTAGTGAGTAATGAACCGGGAATATATATAGCAGGAAAATTTGGAGTAAGGATAGAAGACACCGTACAAATAACAAAATTTGGTTGTATAAGTTTAACAAAATCTGAGAAAAATTATATTATAATATAAATAATATATTATATAAAAATTATAAAAACAGAAAAAACAGAAAAAACATAAAAATGTAAAAAACAAAAAGAACATAAAAAATAGCATAAAAAGAGTATAAAAAATGTTAGTATTGATTTTTATTGGAAATTGTAGTAAAATATGTAAAGTAAAATATTAAAAAAGAGAGAATAGAAAGGAGAAATAATTATGGCAGCAGTATATTCAGCAGGAGATTTTAGAAATGGAACAACATTTGAAATGGATGGAAATGTATATAGAGTAGTAGAATTCCAACATGTAAAACCAGGAAAGGGGTCAGCATTTGTTAGAACAAAAATAAAAAACGTAATAACAGGAGCAACATTAGAAAAAACATTCAATCCATCAGATAAATTCCCAGCAGCAGAAATAGAGAAAAAAGCAATGCAATATTTATATAATGATGGGGGATTGTATTATTTTATGGATAATACAACATATGATCAAATACCATTAAATGAAGAACAATTAGGAGATTGTTTAAAATATTTGAAAGAAAATATGGAAGTAACAATACTTTCATTCAAAGGAAATGTATTTGCAGTAGAACCACCAACATTCGTAGAATTAGAAGTTACATATACAGAACCAGGATTTAGTGGAAATACTACAACTACATCAGGAAAGCCTGCAAAATTAGAAACTGGTTTAGAAATACAAGTACCATTATTCGTAAATATAGGAGATATATTAAAAATAGACACAAGAACAGGCGAATATATGGAAAGAATTTAAGGAAGGTGATTTTAAACTAAAATGGGAGTAATCAAAAATGAATATAAAAGTTTTTTAGACGATATAGAGAAAAACATAAAAAATAAGGAAGACTTGGAATATATTAAAAAAAGATTTTCAAGTTTTGTAGATGTTATGTTAGATCAAATTGATTATATTCTTGATTATAAGAAAGAAGAAGTAGAAGAATTGCAAAAAAATCAAACAAAAATACAAGAAAAGATGACAAAAATGCAAGAAGTAATAGACAATATAGAAAAAGATATCTATGATGATGGATTTGATTTTGAAATTACTTGTCCTTATTGTAATTATGAATTTTTTATTGATGTAGATGAAAATAGAACAGAGGTAGAATGTCCAGAATGTAAAAACATGATAGAGCTAGATTGGTCGGGAGGAGAAGAAGACGAAAATCCAAATGACAATAACGATAATTGTAATGGAAATTGTAGTGGATGTTCAGGTTGCGACGAAGATGACGACATGTAGGGACGTTTCCTTTTGCTCGAAAACGAGCAGTTGGGACAGATCTATATAAAAAATAATAAAGAGCCACCTTGAAGGGTGACTTTTTTTATAACAATGTTTGTTTTGACTTGGTTAAAGCATTTTTTATGCTTTTGACGTAATGTGAATTGATAATATTAAAAGAAATCTAAAGGATTTTGATATTTACCATCTATACGAATACCTAAGTGTAAATGACAACCAGTAGTAGCACCATTAGTTGGCCTACCAGAACTATCAGAATATTGGTTGCCAGGAACACCATAGACATATTTTGGACCAACTTGTCCAATTATTTGACCTTGTTTTACTTTATCACCAACTTTAACAATAAAATTAGGATCACAGTGACAATAAGTAACTCTAAAGTTACTAAAAGAAAGAGTAATAGTATATCCACCAGCTCCTAAAAACTGTCTAAAAGTAATTTCGCCATCAGCTACTGCAATAAAATTAGTACCTTGAGGAGCTGGAATATCAATACCAGAATGTGAAGAAGAAGCACCAGAAGTTGGTGATTTTCTTTTTCCAAAATAGGAACTAATTCGAGTATATCCAGGAAGAGGCCATACAAACCCTCCGGGGTTAATAGAAATTATTTCTGAAGAAATTGTATTGTCGGAAGAAATTCCAAAAGTAGGGATAAAGAAAATGCAAATAAATAAAGTAAAAAATAATATAAAAATAATTATATAATTTAAAATCTTATTGATAAAAAATCACCTCCTTAGAATAAAAAAATAGGGATAAAAATAAAAATTTTTATTCCCTATAAAATCTTATTGGCAGGGGTAGTAGGATTCGAACCCACACAGGCGGTTTTGGAGACCGATGTGCTACCATTGACACTATACCCCTATATTTTGAACACATTAATAATATTAGCACAAAAAATAAAAATTATCAATATTTTTACAAAAAAATTCATAAAAATTTATTGACTTTTTAAATATATCATAATAAAATATATTAAATTAAATAAATTTTAGTTACAATGAAAAAGAAAAAATACTTGAAAATTTATTTATAGAGAGCAGGTAGTATGGTGGAATACTTGTAAATAAATAAGTATGGGGAGCTTTGGAGTAACTTTTAAATTAAGGTGCTTAAATTGAAAAAAGAAAAATCAATTTGAGAAATAGGGTGGAAACGCGGAAAAGAAACTTTCGTCCCTAGCTAAATAGAATTAGTTAGCTAAGGAGGGAAGTTTTTCTTTAGCTAAAAAAGGAGGAATTTTTATGTTAAAATCAATGGAAACATTAGTAGCACTTTGTAAAAACAGAGGATTTATTTATCCTGGTTCAGAAATCTATGGAGGACTAGCTAATACATGGGATTATGGACCATTAGGAAATGAATTAAAAAACAATGTAAAAAATGCTTGGAGAAAAAAGTTTATCCAAGAACAAAAAAATGTAGTAGGTTTAGATAGTGCAATACTTATGAACCCAGAAACTTGGGTGGCATCAGGACATGTTGGAGGATTTTCAGATCCATTAATAGACTGTAGAGAATGTAAAACACGACATAGAGCAGATAAATTAATAGAAGAGTGGGCACATGAACAAGGAAAAGATATGATAGCAGATGGAATGAGTGAAAAAGAATTAATAGATTTTATAAATGAAAATAAAATTCCTTGTCCTAATTGTGGAAAAACTAATTTTACAGACATAAGAAAATTTAATTTAATGTTTAAAACATCACAAGGTGTAACAGAAGATAAAAAATCAGAAATATATTTAAGACCTGAAACAGCACAAGGTATATTTGTTGATTTTAAAAATGTATTAAGAACATCAAGGAAAAAAATACCTATGGGAATAGCTCAAATTGGAAAAGCATTTAGAAATGAAATAACACCTGGAAACTTTATATTTAGAACACGTGAATTTGAACAAATGGAAATGGAATTTTTCTGTAAGCCAGGAACTGATTTAGAATGGTTTAAATATTGGAAAGACTATTCAGAAAATTGGTTATTATCTTTAGGCATGAAAAAAGAAAATATTAGATTAAGAGATCATAGTAAAGAAGAATTAGTATTTTATAGTAAAGCGACGACAGACATAGAATTTAATTTCCCATTTGGTTGGGGAGAACTATGGGGAATTGCTGATAGAACAGATTATGATTTATCAAGACATATGGAACATTCTAAGCAAGATTTAACATATCAAGATCCAGAAACAAATGAAAGATATGTACCATATGTAATAGAACCATCACTTGGAGCTGATAGAGTTGTTTTAGCATTTTTATGTAATAGCTATGAGGAAGAGGAAATCGCGGAAGGAGATGTAAGAACAGTATTACATTTACATCCAGCACTTGCTCCATATAAAGTAGCAGTACTTCCACTTTCTAAGAAGTTATCAGAAAAATCAAATGAAGTTTATGAAAAATTGTCTAAAAACTTTATGTGTGATTATGATGAAACAGGAAGCATAGGAAAACGTTATAGAAGACAAGATGAAATAGGAACACCTTACTGTGTAACAATAGATTTTGATACTTTAGAAGATGATACAGTAACAATAAGAGATAGAGACTCAATGGAACAAGTAAGAGTGAAAATAGATGAATTAAAAAATTGGATAGAAGAGAAAATACAGTTTTAATTATCTTGGGTCTGAAAAACGGAAAAAAGATTTAAGTTTATAACTTAAGTCTTTTTTTGTATAAAAAAATAGATTTTTGTAAATAAAAAATGGATTTTTACAAAAAAACCAACCTTAAAGGGTTGGAAAATGATATATTAAATAAAAAAGAAAAGAGGGTGAGAAAATGAAAACAGAAGAAAAATTAAATGAGTATTTAAATGAAGATTTAATTGGGAAAATTTACAATAATGATTTATGTTTATCGCAAATGTTACCAAATAATAAGGAATATATTAAATTGGTAAAAAGTAATATTGAACTTGCTAAATTTATATTAAGAAATTTAGATGGAAAACCTAAACAGAGTTTTATACAGTATATGGAGCAAATAAATATAAAAGAGGGGATAGAAGCAGAGGAACAATTTAAATTAGGATTTAAAACAGCTATAAAGATAATATTAGAAGGATTGGAATAATCCTTCTAATACCTAATTTTTATGTTTTTTATTCATATAATGAATAAGCTGTTTTATTATATCTTGTTCGTCTTCTGATAATTGATAAAATCCAATTAAGTTAGAATCAACTTTTATATCTTCAGAATTTAAAAATTCCTGAAGTACATATGTTGGAGTTATATGATAGATATTACAAAGTTTTACTAAAGTATCTATGCTACCTTTTGTTTTGTCTCTTTCAATATCAGAAATGTAACGAGGAGCAAGACCTATTTTTTCCGCAACTTCTTCTTGAGTAAACCCCAATGAAATGTGAGTTTCTTTTAAGATTTTTCCAATTAAAATTTTAGTATTATTATACATGTAAATGCCTCCACAATTTTATAGTGTGTTAATTTTATTTTATACATATCTTGTAAATACCATACCAAAATAAATGAAAAATAACATGAATATTTTTCCATGAAAATGTGGAAAAAAACTTGAAAATAAAATTTTCTTATGTTATATTATTATCAGAAAAAATAAATAAATTTAGAAAAAGTGCTATTAAACAGCATTTTAAAACAAAAAAGGAAGGGAGATTCAAATGACAAAGAATGAACAAAAGCTAAAAAACAAAAGTAAAGGAATTACACTTATTGCATTAGTAATTACAATAATTGTTTTACTAATTTTAGCAGGAGTAAGTATTGCAATGCTAACAGGTGAAAATGGAATACTAACACAGGCACAAAAAGCTAAAGAAGAAACAGAAAAAGCAGAAGCTGAGGAAAAGGAAATGATAGATCAGTTAGAAGATGTAATAACAGAAGGAACAGGTGGAGGATACTTGAAAACAAAAGGAGTAAATTCACCAAAGTTAGTACA
>CALXZU010000024.1 GCA_944393325.1 uncultured Clostridia bacterium | reverse complement strand
CAAGTAATATGAAGTAAATTTTTATTTTTTACTTAATTTTAAAACAGTTTGTGTTACTTTCCTATTATATAAAAAAGTTACTATTACTAGTAACTATACTATTTTTTAATGGTGCTAAAAAGGAGAATCGAACTCCTGACCTACGGGTTACGAATCCGTTGCTCTACCAACTGAGCTATTTTAGCAAATAAAGGCTTTTATCTTTGCTTTCAATGTTTTGACAACTTTTATTTTTGCAATCCAAGTTGTCAATTTAGTCTATTTTGTTTATACTTTTTATACAAAAAGTGGTCAAGAAGTTGTCAGAATTATTTTAATATATTTTGTTGCATCTGTCAACTTTTAAGAAGACACTCAGCTTTCTTTTTGTCGAAATTTGCATTGACTTTGCTAGTTGTTTTTGGTATATTATGTTCAAGTGTTTAAATAAAACTCCTTCGGGTTGGGTGCATAGATTAGTATTTATCTTCTATGTCCAACTTAAATATTAGTTTATGCAACTAACCTTCGCAAGACGGTTAGTTGCAATATTAATTTGAAGGAGGTGGAGCACATTGAATACAAATGACAGCAATGTTGTGGCAGTTCGTTATCTCGGTATAGCTTTAATAGCCTTAATAATTGGTATTGTTATTTGTTTCTTAGCAAGTTTAGGTTACAATACATATATCAAGTATTCAGACGAAAAAATTGAAGTTCGTACAGAGAACTCCAATTCAACATATTTAAACACTATTGATTAAGGGCTTTGGCTCTTAATCTCTTTTTTATTATTAATAATATATATATTATCTTTTGTCAATAAATATTACACAGTTTTTAAAACTGTAATATTTGTGTAACAGAATTGTAATACTACTTTTTCTGTCTGTCAATATTATAACATACTTTTTTTAGAATTTCAAGACGGTCAAAATTCATTTTTCCTTTAAATATCAAGCAAAAATCAGCTTTTCGCAATCAATTTTAAGCCTTTTTATTTTTTTAGGCATATAAGTTTATAAGCACAAAAAAAAATCAACAGCTTTATACTGTTGATTTTCTTTATTAATACATTCCATCCATTCCAGCTGGATTATCATTATGTCCGCATTTACATTTTTCCTCTGGTACGTCTGTTACTAAACTTTCTGTTGTAAGTACCATAGATGCAATTGATGCTGCATTTTGAAGTGCACTTCTGGTTACTTTAGTTGGATCTACAATTCCTGCTTTCTTCATATCAACATAAGTTTCTGAACTTGCATCAAAACCAATTCCTTCTTTTTCAGATTTAACTTTTTCTACAATAACAGCTGGTTCTAAACCACTATTTCTTGCTATTTGCTTTGCTGGTTCTTCTAATGCTTTTAATACAATTTCTGCACCTAATTTTTCACCATCATTTAATGTATCTACTAATTTTTGAACTTTAGATGTTACATTTAAAAGTGCTGTTCCTCCTCCTGCAACTATTCCTTCTTCTACTGCTGCTTTTGTTGCAGATAAAGCATCTTCTATTCTTAATTTTTTATCTTTCATTTCAACTTCTGTTGCTGCACCTACTCCAATTACTGCAACACCACCTGCTAATTTTGCAAGTCTTTCTTGAAGTCCTTCTTTATCATAATCACTCTTTGTTTCATTTATTTGAGCTTTTATTTGTGCAACCCTATCTGCAATTTGTTGTTTATCTCCTGCACCATCTACTATAATTGTATTTTCTTTTTGAACTTTAACTTGTTTTGCTCTACCTAATTGCTCCATTGTAGTATCTTTTAATTCTAATCCTAAATCAGATGTTATAACTTCTCCACCTGTTAAAGTTGCAATATCTTGAAGCATTGCTTTTCTTTTATCTCCAAAGCCTGGAGCTTTAACAGCTACTACATTTAATACACCTCTTAATTTATTTAAGATTAATGTAGATAAAGCCTCGCCTTCCATATCATCACAAATTATTAATAATTTGCCTGATTCTTGCATTAAACTTTCTAGTAATGGTAATATTTCTTGTATATTACTAATTTTTTTATCTGTGATTAATATATATGGATTATCTAAAACCGCTTCCATTTTTTCTGTATCTGTTGCCATATATGGTGATAAGTATCCTTTATCAAATTGCATACCTTCAACAACATTTAACTCTGTATTTGATGTTTTTGATTCTTCTATTGTTATAACACCATCTTTAGAAACTTTTTCCATTGCTTCTGCAATTAATTCTCCAATTTCAGTATTATTTGCTGATATACTTGCAACCCTTGCAATATCTTCTTTTCCATTAACTTGTGAGCTTATTTCTTTTAATCCTTCAACTGCTGTATCAACAGCTTTATCTATACCTCTTTTAATTGCCATTGGATCAGCTCCTGCTGCTACGTTTTTTACACCTTCTTTAATCATACTTTGTGCTAAAACTGTAGCTGTTGTTGTTCCATCTCCTGCTACATCATTTGTTTTTGTTGAAACCTCTTTTACTAAACGAGCCCCCATATTCTCAAATTTATCTTCTAATTCTATTTCTTTTGCTATTGTTACACCATCATTAGTAATTAATGGTGCTCCAAAACTTTTATCTAAAACTACATTTCTACCTTTTGGGCCAAGTGTTACTTTTACAGTATCTGCTAATTTATTTACACCTTCTAACAAAGATTTTCTAGCATCTTCTCCAAATTTAATCATTTTTGCCATTTTAAATCATTCCTTCCTTTAAAATTATTTTCACTCTTTCTTATCATCTAATATTTTATTATTCAACTTTTGCTAATATATCATCTTGTCTAACTATTATATAGTCTTCTCCTTCGTATTTAATTTTTGTTCCTGAATATTCTGAAACTATTATATTATCTCCTTTTTTAACTTTCATTTCTTCTTGTTTTCCGTCCACTATTTCTCCAGGACCTACTTCTACTACTTCTGCTATTTGTGGTTTTTCTTGTGCTCCACCTGCTAAAATAATTCCACTTTTAGTTGTCTCTTCGCCTTCTTTCATCTTAATTAATACTCTACTTCCTAATGGTTTAATCATCAAAATTACCTCCTTTATTTTTAGCACTCTTCGTGTTTGACTGCTAATAATTTATACCCATTTTAATAAAATGTCAATACTTATTTTAAATTTTTCACAAAATATTCACATTTTATTTTATTCATTAGAATTTTCAATTATTCCAAAATACAAAAAAGAACCCTCTAAAATTTAGAGGGAAAGATTATTCTTTTAGTGGTTAATCAACCATCAACTTGCTAGTAAAACTTATAATTCATCTATCACGCTTTGCATTTCATCTGCAATCATTTGCCTGTGCCATTCAACAAGTTCTTGACCATATATCCAATATTTTATAAGAAAGTCCATTGCTTTTTCTTGTTCTTCTGGCTCTACCAATACAACTTGCTCTATGTCCTCTAATGTGTAGTAAAATGCATCGAAAAATTCTTTTTTTCGAACTTCTATAAGATATTGTGCATATTTTGCAAATGTTTCTACATAATCAAAAATCCTATTTCCATTTGAAGATGTTAGAAAATTACTTTCGCTCTCCCACATTTTTTCAGCAGTGGTACTACTAAATTCCATACTAGTATTGTAGTATATTGAAGTTACGAAATCACATAATTTGACATTAAAATCTATATCAATGGTATATCTCAAGTCTGTCCCATATAAATCTTGTATTACTTTCTCTATAATCTTTATTATTTGTTCTCCAGTAATTTCTTCTGGCGGAATAAAAACAGATATTCCGACAATTTTTAAAATTATACCTTTAAACTTTTTATTTTTTTCACAACCATAAACTCCCATGACTTTACTTACGAAATTAGACCTTTTATCTAAACAACCTGAAATCACATCTGCAAATTCTTCAAGATTTCTGTATCCTTCTGTTGGTCTAATTGTTGCTATTCCGTCTTTAAACTCTTCTACAAGTATTATATGATTATCTTGTGTCCGAAACTTATACATCTTTACAAATTCATCGTCATCAAATACAAATGTAGTCATGATACACTCCTTACATGTTTCCTAACATATGCTAATAGATGCTTTTATTATATCATAATTTTCCATTATTGCAAGAATTTATGTAAAATTTAAAAACCCTTCTTAATATAAGAAGGGGAAAAGTTATAACTTTTTTATCAAAGGAGTATTATACTCCTTTAATCGGCTTATATTCTCAGTTATTTAAGAAATCATTTAGTTCCTTTTTATTTCGAAAATCAAGCCACATTGAAAGTTCATTTCCATACCTCCAAAAATTTGTAAGTTCTTCTAATCCTCTTTGCAAAAATGCTCCATTAGTAAAAGTATGTGCTATCACCATATCATAAGCCCCATCAAATGCTGACCAATAGGGAACATTCTTTTCTGAAATAAGGTGTTGTGCATATTTAACAAATGATTCGGCTGAAGAAAGAATAGCCCTTCCATCTTCTTGTTTTGACAAATATCGAACTAAATGCATCCATTCTTGTGCTTCTTTACTGCCTTGGAATTCAATTTTTTGCGAATAGCATGCCTTTGTAAATTCAAAAAACTTTTTTAGTTCTTGTAATTGTTTTTCATTCTCTTCCTCAATTACCTTATTTATGAAACCTTCAATTAGTCTTTCAGTAGCATTTTCCTCAGTAATTAGAAGTTTTTTATCTGCCAAAAAATACTCAATTCCTTTAAAAACACTTTCGTCATCATAACCATATGATTTGACGACTGTTTCTCTAAAATTCGAACCTTTTTCAAAGCACCCTACAATAATTTTAGCAATTTCTTCGGGAGTTTCTCCACTTATTGCACAGATTTTTGCAATTCCGTCTTCAAAATCATATATTTCAATAACTCTACCCTCTGTTGTGTTAAATATCCGATATTTTGCAAAATCTTCGTTAATGTGAATATTAGTAGCCATGATTTTCCTTTCTACTGATGGCTAAGCCTATTTTTAATACTAATTTATTATAATATATATTTACATAATTTTCAATATAAAACCTTATATTTTTCTAGTGTATTGATTGATAAAATCAAATTTTTAAAATTTTACATACTATTTTAGATTATTTTATTTAGTCTCAAAATATAATATTGACTCTATATCTTCTTTAGTTAAATTACTATAATCATTAATCATAACCCAATACAGATAATTATCATTTATCATAGTAGTAAATAATATCCCACCTGAATTTAAGTTGTAAAAATAGTTTCTTCCATTATACACAAAATAATTTAAAGTATTATATTCCCTACTTATAGTTGGCTCCTTTGTATTTGTTATTGTATTTATTTCATTTATAATACTATTATTTCCATCATCAGTTGTTTCAACACTTATAGCAACAGAACCATTTTTGTGTGTTGTAGCACTTCCAACATACAAAAATATTGTATTCTTATCGTTTTGATTTTGTATTAAATCTGGTTCATATAAATTTTTTGACGGATAAACATTTACTCTATAAATTCCATTATAGACCAAACTACTTTTACTTTTTTCTAAACTGTATGATGTTCCATTAATTTCATCTAAAATACCTACTATTTTAAATGTAGGAGCAAAAATAGACCAGAACCAAATTGCTAATATTATAATAATTATAAATATTACTATTCCTACTATTTTAGCAACTTTCTTTGTTCTAAAAAAATTTGATATTTTTCCCATAACACTTCCCCCTTTTATAACATTTAAATTATCCCACAAAATATTTCTCTATGCAATAATTTTATTTATAAAATTTAAATTTATTTGTTTGGAAATAAGATAATTTAGAAATATTAGTTGCATTAAAATTGCATAATCAAAAAAATAAAAAAAACTCGTAAATATATCTAAATTAATATTTACAAGGATTTATTTATGGTGGAGATGAGGAGAGTCGAACTCCTGTCCACAATACCTTCCATACAAATCTCTACAAGTTTAGTCTGTTTATTTTCTTCATTTTAATAACACCAACAGACAGGTTTTATTAAAATATAGCTTTTTAAAATACCTACTACTTCAAAAGCAAAAGTAGCTTCGTTTCCCACTAAATTAACACCTTACAAAAAACGTGGGGCTTTTTAGTAAAGTGGAACTGCTCTTAGGCAGCTGCTAATGCTAATTCTTCTCTATCAGCGTTTATTTTTATTTTCGCTTTTTTTAAGTGGCCAAAGCGACCATCCACTACTTGCAATTCATATTTCTAGTATTATGTCGAAACCATTTCATCCCCATGTAATATTTATTATACTATATTTAAAAGTAATTTTCAACAAATAAAATCTTTTTCATTTGAATTCTACTTTATTTGTAATATTATTTTTTATATTTAATATTTTTTATTAGGTGATCTTTTTGAAAATAATACTTTTAAAACAAAAAAATATTTTTGTTTATACTATTATATTATTGATTTGTATTTTTATTTATTATAATTTTTTTACAAAATATATTAATATAACAAAGGAAGTTTCAAACAATTTAGAAAATAGAATTGATATAAATAATATTTATAATCAAAATGGAAAAATTGCATATTTAACATTTGATGATGGTCCAACTATTTCTGTTACTCCTAAGATTTTAGATATTTTAAAAAAACATAATATAAAAGCTACTTTTTTTGTTATTGGCAAAAAAGTTAAAGAAAATCCAGAAATAGTAAAAAGAACTTATAATGATGGACATTTTATTGGTAATCATACATATTCACATAATAATTCTATTTTGTATAAAAATTCTGAGAATTTCATTTCTGAGATTGAAAAAACTGATTTGGAAATAGGAAAAGCAATAGGAATAGACAATTATCATTCTAACCTATTTAGATTTCCTAATGGTTTTATGTCTAACATATATAAAACAGAGAAAGAAAATTATGTTAAAATCCTTTCTAATATGGGATATTCCTATATTGATTGGAATGCTTTAAATAAAGATTCCGAAAAGAAATATACAAATAATCAATTATTAAATAATTTAAAACAATCTTGTAAAAATAAAAATATTTTAATTGTACTTATGCATGATACTAAAGATGTTAATGATAGTTCTAATGTATTAGATGATTCTATAAATTATTTGAAAAATCAAGGATACACATTTAAAAATTTTTACTAAATTATGTACATTTTAATTAAAATATGCTATACTTATTGTTGTAATTATTTATTTTGCGGGCATAATTTAGTGGTAGAATGCAATGCTTCCGACCTTGTCGCGAGGGTTCGATTCCCTCTGTCCGCTCCAATTGAAGATAGCTTACAAACTACAAAAAGTTTGTAAGTTATCTATTTTATATATAAAACTTAAATATTCTCTTTTCAAATTTCTGCCTATATATTGTGATTCTTTATTTTAATTGTTTTATTACTTTACAAGGATTCCCAACCGCAACAACATTTGATGGAATATCTCTTGTAACAATACTTCCTGCGCCTATCGTCACATTATCACCTATAGTAACTCCAGGTAGTACTGTAACATTTCCACCAATCCATACATTATTACCAACTTTAATAGGTTTTGCATATTCCAACCCTTTATTTCTGGTTTTATAATCTAATGGATGTCCTGCTGTATAAAAGCTACAATTAGGTGCTATAAAAACATTATCACCAAATTCTACCTTTGCTCCATCTAATATAACGCAATTATGATTCATATAGAAGTTTTCTCCAACAGAAATATTATAACCATAATCACACCAAAAGTTTTGTTCCACTAAAATTTGTTTTCCTGTTCTAGCAAATAATTTTTTTATAATTTTTTCTCGGGCTTCTATATCAGATGGTTTAAGGTTATTATATTGATAACAAATATCTTTTGCTTTATATCTATCTTTTATTAGTTCTTTATCATAGTTAGCATCATATAATTCTCCAGCTAACATTTTATCTTTTTCAGACATACTTTTCCTCCAATTATAACCACAATTACCAAATTAGCATTTGTAAAGTTCCTTTTATCTAAAGCCAAACTGAATCGCGGTTGCCTTACTTTCAATTCTAATTATTTTCTATGTAAACTGATTTTCCATTTAAATAATTTAAAATCCCACTATCTGTTTTAAAATTAAATTTAAATAAATAACTTTCTAATTCTTGATATTTTTTTCTAAATTTTTTATTAATTTCGTTTTTTCCATATTTACCGATCTCCTATTATAGGATAACCAAGATGTGCTAAATGAGCTCTTATTTGATGAGTTCTTCCTGTTTCTATTTCCACATCTAAAATAGCTGTATTATCATTTTTTCTTTCTATTACTCTATATGTTGTAATAATTTTTCTATATCCTTTTTTAGGCTCATCACTAATGTATACTTTAGCTTTTTTATTGTCTTTAAATAAATATGCTTCACATCTTTTATAATTTTCTTTAGGTCTTCCATAAACTTTTGCTAAATAATGTTTTTCTATTTCATGCTTTTTAAATTTCTCTAAAAGTATTTTTAATGCTTCTTCATTTTTACTAAATAGAACTAGTCCACAAGTATTTCTATCTATCCTGTGACATGGTTTTATATTATTCTTATTATATTTTTTCTGAATTAAATTAGTTAAACTATTATCTCCTTCTACTTCTATATTATATGGTTTATTTATAATTAATATATTCTCATCTTCATAAACAATATCTAATTTGATTTTTGGTTTTAACATTTCTTTTGTAACATATATTAAAATTTCATCACCAGTATGTACTTCTATATTTGAATTTACACGAATATTATTTATTTTTATATCCTTTTTTCTAAGTGTTTTATAAAATAGATTATCTGATAAACCCTCTATATTAGATATTAAAAATCTATTTAGTTTCTTACCATTATCTTTTTTGCTCACAATTAATCTTTCCATAACTATATAACTCCATATCACAATTTTATTTTCTCATTTTAAATTCTAATCCTGTATTTCTTTTTTTACTATCAACATTTTGTATCATAAAATCTACTATTTTTTCAGTTCCTACAATTATTAACAATTTTTTTGCTCTTGTTATTCCAGTATATAATAAATTCCTTGTAAGAAGCATTGGCGATGATACAGGAAGTGCCATTATTACTACATCGAATTCACTTCCGTTGTGCTTTATGTATTGTTATTGCATAACTATGTTCTATCTGGTCAAGTTCTGAATATTCATACCATGCTATTTTATCATCATCAAATTTTATTTCTACTTGCTTTTCTTTTTCATCTACTTTTATTATTGTTCCTATTTCTCCATTAAAAACTCCACTACCTATTTCTTTTTCTTCTATTCCTCCTTTATCTCCTGTTCCTTCCCTTTCCCAATATATATCATAATTGTTTTTAATTTGCATCACTCTGTCTCCTGTTCTATATATTGCCCCCCTGCTTGTTCTTTCAGGCAATCCTTTTAAATTAGGATTTAAATTTTCTTGTAATACTTTGTTTAATTCCTTTGTTCCTAAAAGTCCTTTTTTAGTTGGTGTTAATACTTGTATATTTTGAAAAAAATCATAGTTTCCGTATTTTTCTAATCTTCCCGTACATAATGATACAATTTGAGAAAGCATCTTTTCTTGTGATGTTTCTTTTATAAAAAAGAAATCATCAATCATTTCTTCTGTCTCTTCTTCTTTATTTAAAAACTTTTCTCCCTCATTTACTCTATGAGCATTAACTACTATCTTGCTTTTTGCTGCTTGTCTAAATATTTTATCTAATATTATTGTTGGTACCTTTTCTGAATTTATTAAATCTTTTAATACACTTCCCGGTCCTACTGAAGGTAATTGGTCTATATCTCCTACTAATACTAATTTTGTACCTTGATATACACATTTTAATAAATAACTCATTAAAAACATGTCCATCATTGAAACTTCATCTACTATAATCACATCAGCATCTATTGGCATTCCTTCATATTTACTTGCTCTTTTATAAAAACTATCTTCATCCATTTTTCCTATTTCTAATAATCTATGTAATGTTGATGCCTCTTTTCCTGTTGTTTCTGTCATTCTTTTTGCTGCCCTTCCTGTTGGTGCTGCTAAAACTACTTTTTTTCCTTTTTCTTCATATATATCTATAATATTTTTTATTATTGTTGTTTTTCCTGTTCCTGGTCCTCCCGTTATTATCGTCACATTATTTTCGTTCACTAATTTTAGTGCTTCTTTTTGTTTGTCTGATAATTCTAAATTAGATAATTTTTCTACTTTCTTTAATTCTTTGTCAAATGATGTCATTTTTTTCATGTTTTTTGCATTTAAAAGTTTCCTTATTTTTTCTGCTATTTCTTCTTCTGTATTATAAAAAGTACTTAAATATACATATATATATCCATCTTCTCCTTTTTCTTCTACAATTTCATCTTTTGCTTTTAAATCAATTATCCCATCTTCTACATTTTCAGATGATACATCTAATAAATTTATTACAAATTCTATTAAATTATCTTTTATAACACATGCATGCCCATTATTAGTTGCTCTTATTAATCCATATTTTACACCCGATGTTATTCTTTTATGGTTATCATAGCTTATTCCTAAGTCTAATGCCATTTTATCTATTTTTTTAAAATCTACTCCTCTTGCTATATCTATTAATAAATATGGATTGTTTTCTATTTCTTGTATTGCTGTTACTCCATATAAGTCAAATACTTTTTGTGCATGTTCTGCTCCTATTCCAAATTTTTCTAAAAAACCCACTATTTGCCATACTTCAAAATTTTCCATAAAACTTTCTGCTATTTCTTCTGCTTTTTCTTCACTTATGCCTTTTACTTCTACTAATCTTTCAGGATGTAATTTAAATATATTAATTGTTTCTTCACCAAATTTTTTTACTATTCTTTTTGCTATTGCTTTTCCAACACCTTTTATATCTCCTTTTGCTAAATATTTCTCCAATGCCGATAAATTTTGCGGTATTATTTTTTCAAATGTATCTACTTTGAATTGTCTTCCATAATCTTTATGCTCTACATATTTTCCAACCAATTTTACAGTATCACCTACATCTACAAATGGTAAATATCCTACTACTGTTATTATTTCTTCATCTGTTTCTACTTCAGCTACTGTATAACTATTTATTTTATTTGTATAAATTATAGTTATTATCTCTCCTGTTATTTCCATTTATTTCTCCTTGATTAAAATTTAACATTCTCAGTTTATCACAAATATATGTTTTTTTCAAGTAATCAACTTTCATCAACACTATCCATTATTTCTTTACAATCTTTCCAATTCACCGCTTCTAAACACTCATATTCCTCTGACAATTTTTTTATTATTTCCTTACTTGAATCCTTTGATTTTAAATCTGTTATTATTATATTTTTAACATAATCATCTCTTCCATATAACATTTTAAATAATGCTGACCTCATAAATCCTTCTATCTTCTCTTCTTGGTTTTTCACTGCTATTATTACATATATTCCATCTGATTTAAAATTTGTATATGTACTTATATATATGATATTTTTTATTATTTCAAACAAGCCATAAATAGCTAATGTCCAAAATATTATTCTTAATATAAACTCCATTTTTACCACCTATGGTTATTATATTCATTTGCCATCTTTTTGACACAATAAAGACCAGATAACTTATCTAGCCTTTAATTAAAACTAATTATTTTCTAATAACTCTCTATACGCAACAGTTTTTTCATAATTATCCATAGCTTCCTTTTCACTTAATGCTTTATTATATAATCTTATAGCATATGTTTTCAATTTTCTACAAGTAAAGATATCTGCATTAGTTGACTTTCCTATAATTATTGGATATTCTTTATTGCTTAAATATTCTTTATAATGTTCTACATATTCGGGATTAAATTTATCTTCGGCTACTTTTTTTCCATCCACTAATACATAAAATGAACCATCTTCTTTTAAAGAAAATGTAACATATGCTTCTTCTTCATAAATTTCATTGTTATTAAGAGGTATATGAAAATCATTTCTAGCATTTTGACATTGATAAGCAGTTCCAGTTGCTACTCCTTGAAAAAAAGTTCCTCCCACTTCAAAATTCACATTATCTGGTGTTGCATAACAAGCTGTATTTCCACACCAGTATTTAAAAGCATTTTTTACTGGTTCTCCTACTGATCCTTTATAAATATTTCCTATAAGACTTTCATCATTTAATACTCCATACGTTTCTATCGTTATTCCTTCTTGTGAAAAATCACTATCACTATATATTTCTATATAATCATCTACTCCATCAAAATTAAAATCCTTCCCTGAAAATCCACTTATTACATTTCCATTTTCATCTTTTTCTACTCCATTAAATCCATATAGCTTCGCATCTCCCCAAGAATTTTCATCTTCCATATTTAATGGATCTAAGTTAAATACCAATTCATCTTTTACTGCTAAATTTTCTCCATATGCTATTTTAACTTCTTTCAAATTTAAATTTGACATTGTAATCCCCTCATCTCTTTCAAATTCGTTCGCTTTATTATGTCTTTATTTTCGTTTTTGAAATATAAGTTATATAAGTTTATATCTTAAAATTGTCAATAAAAAATTTCCAAAAAAATCGCCTTAAACTTATTTCTAAATTCAAAGCAATTTTTTATTATATTTTTTACAACCGCTGTTGCAAAAATTCCAAACACATCTGAATAGTTTGCAAAATTAATAATTAATTCTCCAATAACCTTTTTTGTTAGAGCCAACTCTTTCCAAAATTCCCATATCCTTTAAAACTTTTATATTTCTATAAATAGTATTTGTAGCTTTATCCAATTCTTTTGCAATTTCAGGCTGTGTTATATGGTTATTAATTTTTACTAAATTAATTATATCTATTGATGTATTAGATAATTCAGGATATTTTTCTTTTATTTTTATCTCTACATTTATACATACATTTTTCTCTACATTTATATCTACATTATCATCATTTCTATCTACATTTCTATATAATCTACTATAAAAAGTAACGATAAAAACATCATCAATAATTTCAAAATTTGGCTTTTTCTCATCATTTTCATAGGCTTGAAAAATCTTTTTTATACCACTTCCACGCCTTTCCATAAAGTCTAATCTTGAAAAAATATCACAAACTAATTGATTTCTTCTTTGACTAGTAGGTCTTTTTAATAATTCTTCTAAAGTTTTTCCGTTTCCAATTTTACCACAAGATACAATGTGAACTACCCATTGTCTAAAGCCAATGGGCTTCCTGCTTCTTAGACCTCGTACCCTACTATCTCCACAGGCGTTAATTCGGGCTGTCCCTTCCCTATAATATTTTTCTCTATGCTATTTTTCTTAGTCCTTCTTTTAAGATATTTTTTGCAGCATTTATATCTCTATTATGCTCTGTTTTACATTCTGGACATATCCAGTTTCTTACTCTCAAATCTTTTACTTCTTTATTTTGATATCCACATACAGAACATATTTGACTACTTGCATAAAAAGTATCTACTTTTATATATTCTCTTCCGTTCCATTTTGCTTTATATTCTATTTGTCTTGTTAACTCATACCATGATGCATCTGTTATTGATTTTGCTAATTTATGATTTTTTTCCATATTCTTTATCTGTAAATTTTCTGTTACTATCACTTGGTTTTCGCTGATAATTTTTTTAGAAATTTTATGCAGATAATCTTTTCTTACGTTTCTTATTTTCTCATGGCATATTGCTATTTCTTTTTTCTTCTTTTGAAAATTTTTACTTCCTTTTTTCTTATGTGATAACTGTCTCTGTTTTCTTTTTATTTTTTTCTCATATTTTTTTATTGTCTTTGGATTCTCGTACTTTTCTCCTTCTGATGTTATACATAAATCCTTAATTCCTAAATCTATTCCTATTTCTTTATTTGTATGTGCTAATTCTTGATGTTCTGTTTCTACTAGTATTGATACATAGTATTTTCCACTTGCATCTTGTGATACTGTTACTGATTTTACTTTTCCTGTAAATTTTCTGTGCAATTTTATTTTTACTTTTTTTAATTTTGGTAATTGTATTCTTCCTTTTTCATAATCTACTTCTATATTTCCATTTGTATAATTTGTTGTATATGATTTATAATTATTATGCTTACTCTTAAACTTTGGATACCCTGCATCTTCTTTAAAAAATTTTTGATATGCTGTATCCATATTATATATTGCATTTGTTAAAGCAAACTTGTCTACTTCTTTTAACCACTCATATTCTTTCTTTAATTCTCTATTACAATAATTATTACAGTCTATTTTACTTACACTTATTTTTTCTTTCTCATATTTTTCTTTTCTATATGATAATGTTTGGTTATATACAAAACGTGTACAACCAAATGTTTTTGCTATTTGTTTTTCTTGTTCTTTATTTGGATATATTCTATATTTATATGCTTTTAACATTTTTGTCTCTCACCGCCTTTTCTAACTTTAACTTTCTATATATTTACACAGAAAGTATAACACAAAATATATACTTTTGGCAACCTCGACCCATCGTCTAAAGCCAATGGGATTGCGGTTGCCTATATTTCAACATTTGTTCCTCTCATCAGGTATGAGCGATGAGCCTCTGCGTTGATAAGTGCCTCACGCATAGCATCTAAATCATATTCTGGAATCGTTCTTCTTGCTAGTTTTCCGCCTTCTTTAACCCAACCATTTGACATATGCTTTTTTATAAATTCCATTGCATTATCAATTTGATCTAAAATACTTCCATAAAATTCAATATCATCTTTGGCTGATAATTTATCTAATCCGTTCCAACGAGTACACGAAATAAATGAGCCAACTACTGGATTTTGATCAGAATATAATAAAGCTGCATTTGTTAATTTTTCGCCACTTAATAAGCCAAATGACTCTAACTCTTCTTTTCCTATTTTGTAGTCTTTTATATCTTTAAAATATTTCTTTAATTTTTCAAACGTAAAATCTTTATATAAATTATCTGTTACTAATTCATCCCAACCTTGATTTCTTCCTCTTAAAATAAGTTCATTTAATTCTGTACTACTTGTTTCACAATCTTGGTCGCCTTTTCTTATATATGCAGTTCTTGTTCCTTTATTAACATAGTAATATGGAGTATGTTGTCCTGGTATTACTTTTACAACTATAAGTTTTTTACCTTCTACATTTACAATATCTACTATCGGTATAATATTTGGATCAATTCGTGTTTTTATTCTATTTGAAACTTCTTCATAAGATTTCTTTATATCTTTCACTCCAACAATTTTTTTAGTTCCATCTTCTATTCCAAATATTATATATCCAATATCATAACCATTTGCAAAAGAACTAACTGCTTTCAAATATTTTTTAGGTTCATCAAAATTCACTTGCTCTTTTAATTCTAAATTGTATTTTTCATCTGTTATTATTTTCTCTATATCGTTCATTTCTTATACCTTTCCAAATTCGCAGATGCATCTGCAAATTTCAAACAATTTTAATTTATTAGTATTATATCATTTATTTCCAAATATTTCATTATAAATTCAAAAAAAGATGAACTTGTATATATTTTTTACAATCCATCTTTCAAATATGTGAAATTTTATAAATTATGATTTTATTACTTTCATAATCTTTCTCCTTTTTTGTTCTGTTATAGAACAATTTTATCACTTCTTTGTAATAAAATCAAGAAAAATGTTCAAAAATAGAACAAAAGATGGAGGTCATTATGAAAAAGTCTAAAATAACTAATAATATTTATAATATTGGTGGAAAAAATATAAAAACAATACGAAAAGAACAAAAAATTACACAAGACGAATTATGTGCAAGAATGCAGGTTATGGGATATCAAATTAGCCGTTCTGATATTTCTAAACTTGAAAATGGTAAAAAATTTATTACAGATTTTGAAGTTTTTGGTTTTTCCAAAGCATTGAAAGTATCTATTTTAGATTTATTTAAATAAAAATGATTAAATCGTAAAATAAAAAATATCGTCTAAGAAATATTTCTCACACGACATTTTTTTATTTTCATTAAATTAATTGTAATATTGCAACTTCTGCTCCGTCTCCTCTTCTTGGTCCTGCTTTTACTATACGAGTATATCCTCCTACGTTTTTATCCGCATATTTTGGAGCTATTTCATTAAATAATTTTGATGGTAAATCTATATTATTTCCTTTTTCATCTTTAACTTTATTTAATGTTTTCATCATTTTTCTTCTTGCATTTAATCTTGATGGCATATCTTTTTGTCTTTTTTCAGTTGTAGTTTCTTTTACAACTTTAAGATATTCTTTTCCATTTTTGCTTTTTACTAATTCTGTTTCTTTATTACCTTTAGAATCTAGTTTTGCTTTTACAACTTTAACATCTACCATTTCAAAGTTATCTTTTTCTTTTATTGCTAAAGCTATAATACTATCAGCAATTGATTTAACTTCTTTTGCTCTTGGTAATGTTGTTTCAACTTTACCATGTAAAATAAGGTCAGTTGTTAATGTTCTTAGCATTGACATTCTTATATCTGTTGTTCTTCCTAATTTTCTATTAGTAGCCAATTTTTTCACCTTCCTTTATTTTATATTATTCGTCTTCTTTAGCAAAATCCAATCCTAGTGAACGTAATTTTGCTGTTACTTCTTCTAATGATTTCTTACCAAGGTTTCTTACCTTCATCATTTCATTTTCAGTTTTATTTGTTAAATCTTCAACTGTACTAATTCCAGCTCTTTTTAAACAGTTAAAAGATCTTACAGATAATTCTAATTCTTCTATAGTCATTTCTAAAACTTTTTCTTTTTTAGATTCTTCTTTTTCTATCATAACTTGTGTGTTTTTTGTTGCTTCTGATAAATCTATAAATAATTCTAAATGTCCTGTCATTACTTTAGCTGCTAAACTTAATGCTTCATGTGCTTTTAAACTTCCATCAGTCCATACTTCGATTATTAATTTATCATAATCAACCATTTGTCCAACCCTAGTATTTTCTACTTGGTAATTTACTTTTTTAACAGGTGTATATATAGAATCTATTGGAAGTACAGATATATCTTGATTTGGTTTTTTATTCTTATCTGAAGAATTATAACCTCTTCCTTTATCTGCTGTCATTTCCATTCTTAGATTTCCACCTTCAGAAACTGTTGCTATATGTAACTCAGGATTTAATATTTCAACAGTACCATCTGTTATAATATCTGCTGCTAATACTTCTCCTTCTCCCTTTTTCTCAATTCTTAATATTTTTTCTTCATTATCATCAAATTTTAATCTAACATTTTTCAAATTAAGAATAATATCAGGTACATCTTCTACAACATTATCAATATCTGAAAATTCATGTAATACACCATCAATTTTTACACTTGTTATGGCACAACCTGGAAGTGATGAAAGTAAAATTCTTCTTAAAGAATTTCCTATTGTTACTCCATAACCTCTCTCTAATGGTTCACATACAAATTTTGCATAATTATTTGTATCATCTACCTCTAAACATTCAATATTTGGCTTTTCAAATTCTATCATTTTTACCTCCTAATATTCGAGAATATATCTCAAACTTTTTAAAACTATACAGTTTTTTCTTAAAGTAAAATTTAAAAGTTTCACAAAAAATTTTTTTCTACTTCTAACTATTATTTTGAGTAAAGCTCTACTATTAAATGTTCTTCTATTGGAATATCAATATCTTCTCTTGCGGCTAATCTGATTACTTTACCACTTAATTTTTCTGTATTTTTCTCAAGCCAAGCTGGAACTGGTCTTTTAGCTGATTCTTCAACATTTATTTTTATTGTTCCATTATCTTTTTTGTTCTCTCTAACAGTAATTATATCTCCTGGTTTTACTAGGTATGATGGGATATTAACTTTTTTTCCATTTACTTCAAACTGAGCATGTGTTACAAATTGTCTTGCTTGTGCTCTTGAAGACCCAAAACCTAATCTATAAACAACATTGTCTAATCTACTTTCTAAGATTCGTAGTAATTCTTCACCAGTTACTCCTTTTTTATTAGAAGCCATTTCAAAATATTTTCTAAATTGTTTTTCTCCAACTCCATAATATGCTTTTGTTTTTTGTTTTTCTCTTAATTGAGTTCCGTATTCAGAAAGTTTTACTCTCTTTTGACCATGTTCTCCTGGTGCATAATTTCTTCTTGAAATACTACATTTATCTGAATAGCATCTATCACCTTTTAAGAACAATTTTTGTCCTTCTCTACGGCATCTGCGACATTGTTCGTCTTTATATCTAGCCATTTTTAAACTCCTTTCTTATTCTATTTTTCATTTCTCTTATATACATTTCAAATTTTACAAAATTAATGTTCACAAAAAATTACTTATAATTTTTTGCGTTAATCATCTGTAAAGTTCGAAAATTTATAAATAAATTTTCTTACTAACAGCCGATTAAACTCTTCTTCTTTTTGGTGGTCTACAACCATTATGTGGTATTGGTGTTACATCTTTAATTGCACTTATTTCTAAACCAGCTGTTTGAAGTGAACGTATTGCAGCTTCTCTTCCTGAACCTGGTCCTTTAACAAATACTTCTACTGATTTTAATCCATGTTCCATTGCAATTTTAGCTGCTGTTTCAGCAACTTGACCTGCTGCAAATGGTGTGCTTTTTCTTGAACCTTTATATCCTAATTCTCCAGCACTTCCCCATGAAATTGTATTTCCTTGAGTGTCTGTTATTGTAACTATTGTATTATTGAAACTTGAATGAATATGAGCTGCACCTTTTTCAATATTTTTTCTATTTCTTCTTGCAACTTTTTTTGTTGTTACATTTTTAGCCATTTTGCCTTTTCCTCCTTTTCAAAATTATTTTATATTTTGAAACTCTATTTTATTTATTATTTTTTACTTTTGCTTACTAATTTTCTTGGACCTTTTCTTGTTCTTGCATTAGTTTTAGTTCTTTGTCCTCTAACTGGTAAGCCTCTTCTATGTCTTAAACCTCTATAGCATCCAATTTCAGTTAATCTTTTAATATTTAATGCTACTTCTCTTCTTAAGTCACCTTCAACAACATAAGATTCGTCTATTACTTTTCTTATGTCATTTACTTGCTCATCAGTTAAATCTTTAACTCTTATATCTGGATTTACACCAGCTTTTTCTAAGATTTTTTTAGAACTTGAAACTCCTATACCATAAATGTATGTAAGTCCTATTTCTACTCTTTTTTCTTTAGGTAAGTCTATTCCTGCTATACGAGCCATATTTTTTTGCACCTCCAAATTTTTTTGTTTTGTTTGTCCAAAATAACTTAAAAAGTGAAATGCTACTAGTGTTTACCCTAGTACAGTTTAAGTTTTTTGAGACATATATATAAACACAAATTAGATATGTAATTTAAAGAATTTTAATTTTCTTTAAATTCCCAGCCGCTACCTTATTTGTGTTATTAACTTAAGGTTACCCTTGTCTTTGCTTATGTTTTGGGTTTTCACAAATTACTCTAATAACCCCTTTTCTTTTTATTACTTTGCATTTATCGCAAATTGGTTTTACTGATGGTCTTACTTTCATTTTAATAGCACCTCCTTGGCTTTGCTTAAAATATATATTTTGGGTTAATTTTTAAATCTATAAAATTTTATTTTGCTCTCCAAGTAATTCTTCCTCTTGTTAAATCATAAGGTGAAAGCTCTACTTTTACTTTGTCCCCTGGTAATATTTTTATATAATTCATTCTTAATTTACCAGATATGTGAGCAAGTATTTGATGTCCGTTTTGTAATTCCACTTTAAAAACTGTATTTGGTAAGGCTTCAACCACCTTTCCCTCAACTTCAATTACATCTTCTTTTGCCAATTTCTTTCCCTCCTATTTTTAAGAGTATTTTCCATTTTATGCAAACTTTGGCTAGTATGCATAATAACTACTATATTATATATTATTATTTAAGAATTGTCAAGATTTCTGGCTCTTTTTCTGTAATTAAAATTGTATTTTCATAATGTGCTGCTAAACTTCCATCTTCTGTTATAATTGTCCATCCGTCATCTAACTCTAAAATATTAGGTTTTCCTTGAATTACCATGGGTTCTATTGCTAAAGTCATTCCTGGTTCTAATCTTATGCCTCTTCCTGCTTTTCCATAGTTTGGTATTCCTGGATCTTCATGCATTTGTCTTCCTATTCCATGTCCTTGAAACTCTCTTACTACTGAATATCCCTGAGAACGTACATATTCGCCAATTGCATGACTTACATCGCCTATTCTATATCCCGGTTTTGCATATTTAATTCCTTCAAAAAACGCTTGTTTTGTAACTTCTACTAGTCTTCTTGCATCTTTTGACACATTACCTATCATAAACGTCCTTGCTGCATCTCCATTAAATCCATTTTTTAATGCTACTGTATCAACACTTACTATATCTCCATCTCTTATAATCTTATTTTTTGATGGAACTCCATGAATTACTTCATCATTTATTGATATGCATATAGATGCTGGATATGGTGGAATATCTTTAGATTCAGTAAATCCCTTTTCTGCTGGAATTGCCCCTTCACGTCTTATTATTCTTTCTGCTAAAATATCTACTTCGTGAGTTGACATGCCTGGTTTTATCTTTCTTTCTAATTCCTCATACAAAACAGCAACTACGTGACAAGCCTCTCTCATTAATTCTATTTCTCTTTTTGATTTAATTGTTACCATTATTTTCTCCTATTTATTTTCTTTAATAAATTTTAGAACATCTTCAGCCACATCTTTTCCTAATTTATTTATTGATTTGCTTACTGTTGCTGAAAATAAATTTCCTTTTTTACTATAATAATCAACTAATGGGCTTGTCTCTTCTATATAACTATTAAATCTTTGTTTTACAGTTTCTGGGTTGTCATCTTTTCTTTGTATCAATTCAGCTCCACATTTGTCGCATATTCCTTCCTGTTTTGGTGGATTTAATATTAAATTATATACTGTTTTACATTCTGGATTTGAACAAATTCTTCTGTTTACAATTCTTTCAATTATTTCTTCTTCTGGAGTAGTTAAATTTATCACTAAATCTACTTTTTTACCTTTATTTTCTAATATTTTATCTAATTCTTCTGCTTGTTTTACTGTTCTTGGAAATCCATCTAATATTATTCCTTCTTTAACATCATTCTCTTCTAATCTATTTTCTACTAATCCTATTGTTACATCATCTGGAACTAATTTCCCTTGTGATATATATTTTTCTGCTAATTTCCCAAGTTCTGTTTGTTCCCCAATATGTTTTCTAAAAATATCTCCTGTAGATACTTGAGGTATTTGTAATTCTTTAGTCAATATACCTGCTATTGTACCTTTTCCTGTTCCTGGTGCACCAAGCATAATTATTACCATTATAAACACTCCTATCTTTATATTTTAAGATTATTATATTTTTTAATAACCTTTACTATATTTATAAGAAAAACTATAAACATAGTAAAACTTATTATATTTAAAATATAACAAGTTTTTTGGGACGTAGAAATACGTCCCCTTATATATTACTCTAAGAATCCTTTGTAATGTCTCATTGCAAGTTGAGATTCTAATTGTTGAACAGTTTCTAACGCAACACCTACAACAATTAATATTGATGTACCACCAAATGCAATATTTAAGTTTGTAAATCTTAGTAGCATTGGGATAATTGCTATCAATGCTAAGAAAAATCCACCAAACCATGTTAGTTTTGATATTATTGATGATAAATAATCTGTTGTTGGTTTTCCTGCTCTTATTCCTGGTATAAATCCACCATTTTTCTTAATGTTATTTGATACTTCTGCTGGATTAAATGTAGCATAAGTATAGAAAAATGTGAATCCTAAAATTAATAATAAGTATACAAGTGCATTTGCTATTGAATATCCAATTGGTACATTTGATGTTGATGTAGCAATTGAGAAATTATATAGTCCTGCTAAAAATCCTGTTTTACTTGCTATGTCTGGTACAAATATTTGTATTATCATAGCTGGGAATGTCATAAAACTACTTGCAAAAATAACTGGCATAACACCTGCCATGGCAAGTTTTAATGGAATATGTGTACTTTGTGCTCCCATCATTTTTCTTCCAACTACTTTTTTAGAATATTGTACTGGTACTCTTCTTTCAGCTTGTTGTACAAATACAACTCCTGCTATTAATATAATTGCTCCAATTATAATTCCTATTGATAATAACAAACCAGTTGTACTAAATCCTGACTGTGTCATTATTAATCCCCATAGCGTAGTTACTAAACTTGGTAATCCTGAAATAATACCTATGAAAATTAATAATGAAATTCCATTTCCAATTCCTTTTGCTGTTATTTGTTCTCCAAGCCACATTAAAATTGCTGTTCCTGTAACTAATCCCGCTACTACTAATACACCTGTTAAGAAACTATCATCTACGAATATTCCAGATGATTTATATGATAAATAAATTCCAATTCCTTCTACTAATGCAAGTATTATTGTTAAAATTTTTGTATATCTATTTATTTTTCTTCTTCCTGCTTCTCCACCTTCTTTAGTTAATTTTTCTAAAGATGGTATAATCATTGCAAGTAGTTGTATTACAATAGATGCTGTAATATATGGGCTAATTGACATAGCAAATACTGAAAATCTTGAGAAAGCTCCTCCAGAAATCATATCTATTAATCCTGCTATTCCATTAGTTTCTCCCATTGCATCATTTAGTGCTATACTATCTACTCCTGGTACTGTTATATAACATCCAAATCTAAATACAACGATTAATATTAAAGTATATAATAATCTTTTTCTAACATCAGGTGTTTTTAATGCATTTTTTATTGTTTTAAACAACTAAATCACCTCAGCCTTTCCGCCTAAAGCTTCGATTTCTTCTTTAGCCTTTGCTGTAAATCTTTTGGCTTTTACGTTTACTTTTTTATCTAATTTTCCTGTTGCTAAAATAACAATACCATCATTGATTTTTCCAATAATTCCTTCTTCTAATAAACTTTCAGCAGTAACATCTGTATTTTTTACTTTACTAAGCATTTTTAATGTTACCTCTGTATAAGTCTTACTATGGATATTATTAAATCCTCTTTTTGGTAATCTTCTAAATAATGGAGTTTGACCACCTTCAAATCCACGTCTTACTCCTCCGCCACTTCTTGATTTTTGTCCTTTTTGTCCTCTTGCTGATGTTTTTCCATTTCCTGAACCAATACCGCGACCTACTCTATTTCTTTTTACTTTTTTAACAGCTGGTTTTAATTCGTCTATTTTCATTTAAGTCTTGCACCTCCTTCTTTAATTAGCAAAGATTTTATTTTTCTATTATAAAATTTCTTCTACTTTTTTACCTCTTTTTTTAGCTACTTGTTCAACAGTCATCATTGATTTTAATCCTTCAAGTGTAGCATATACAACATTTCTTGGATTATTTGTTCCAATAACTTTTGTTCTAATGTTTCTATATCCTGCTAATTCAAGAACTGGTCTTACACTACCTCCAGCTATAAGTCCAGTACCCAATTCAGCTGGTTTTAATAAAACTTTTGCACTTCCAAAAGTTCCTATATATTCATGTGGTACTGTTGTTTCAACAATAGGAACAGAAACTAAATTCTTTTTAGCTTCTTGAATAGCTTTTTTAATAGCATCTGGTACTTCTGATGCTTTTCCATTTCCAACACCTACATGACCATTTTCGTCGCCAACAACAACAACTGCACTAAATCTAAAAGTTCTACCACCTTTAACAACTTTAGCAACTCTATTTATTGCAACAACTTTTTCTTTTAATTCGTTTTTTTCTTCCATAGGTTTAGTTTACCCTCCTTTTTGATAATTTCATTATATCGTTTTCCTTTATTAATTACAATGCTTTTTATAATTATTTTTATAAAAGAATTTTTTTGTTTACAAATGCCTTTGGCATTTGCATCTAATATCTGTAGCTCACTTCGTTCGCACAGCTTTATTTTATTGTTTACAAATGCCTTTGGCATTTGCATCTAATATCTGTAGCTCACTTCGTTCGCACAGCTATTAGAACTTCAAGCCACCTTCTCTTGCAGCTTCTGCTAATTCTTTTACTACTCCATGATAGATATATCCACCACGGTCAAATACAACAGTATTGATTTTTTTATCAAGAGCTTTTTTTGCTATTATTGCTCCTAATTCTTTAGCTGCTTCTTTGTTAGCACGTTTAGTTTTTACATCTTTATCTAATGTAGATGCAGAAACTAAAGTTGTTCTTGCAACATCATCTATTATTTGTACATATAAATTCGTATTACTTCTATATACACATAATCTTGGTCTTTCAGCTGTTCCAGATATTTTTCTTCTAACTCTTAAATGTCTTCTTGCTCTTTCCATTTTTCTATCTGTCTTTTTAACCATTTCTATTACTCCTTTCTTCGTAATATTATTTAGAAACTTCTAATTTTATTTACCTGTCTTTCCTTCTTTACGTCTAATAACTTCTTCAGCATATTTAATACCTTTACCTCTATATACTTCTGGTGGTCTCTTTGTTCTGATTTCAGCTGCTGTTTGTCCAACTAGTTCTTTATCTATTCCTTTTACAATAATTGTATTAGGATTTGGAACATCAAAAGTAATTCCTTGAGGTGCTTCAAATATTACTGGATGTGAGTATCCTAAAGACATGTTTAGATTATTTCCTTGTTTTTGAACTCTATATCCAACTCCATTTATTTGTAGTTCTCTACTGTATTCATGAACTACACCTATTATCATATTATTTATTAATGTTCTTGTTAGTCCATGTAAACTTCTATTAAATGGTTCGTCATTCATTCTTATAACTTTTATTTCATTTCCTTCCATTTCTATAGAAATATTATTATGTATATCTCTTTCTAATGTACCTTTTGGACCTTTTACAGTAATGTGTTTTCCTTCAATTTTTATATCAACACCTTCTGGTACTGTAATAGGTTTATTTCCTATTCTTGACATTTTGAGTTTTCCCTCCTTTTATGTTATTTTACTAATTTTGTATGTATTACCAAACATAAGCCAATACTTCTCCACCAATTCCAATTTTTCTTGCTTCTTTATCTGTTTTTAATCCTTTTGATGTAGAAATTATAGCAATTCCTAAACCGTTTAAAACTTTTGGTAATTCATCTTTTGATGCATATACTCTTAATCCTGGTTTACTAATTCTTTTTAAACCATCTATTACTCTTCTTCCTTTTTCATCATATTTAAGAGTAACTCTTATAATACCTTGAGCATCGTCTTTTATTTCTTCATATGATTTTATATATCCTTCTTTAAATAAGATTTCAGCAATTCCTAATTTCATACTTGAACTTGGAATATCAACTGTTTTATGTTTTGAACTGTTTGCATTTCTTATTCTTGTCAACATATCTGCTATTGGATCTGTAATGTTCATTAATTACTTACCTCCTTTTCCATTTTTTAAATTTTACCAACTTGATTTTTTAACTCCTGGTATTTCTCCTTTATGAGCTAATTCTCTAAAGCAAATACGGCATATTCCATATTTTCTAATATATCCATGTGGTCTACCACACAATTTACATCTATTGTATTCTCTAGTTGTATATTTTTGTGGTCTGGCTTGTTTTATTTTCATAGATTTTTTAGCCATAGTATTACTCCTTTCCTTTGACTAATTATTTTGATTTCTTTGTTTTAAAAGGCATTCCAAGAAGTCCCAATAATTCTTTTGCTTCTTCATCAGTATTTGCTGTTGTAACAAATATAATATCCATACCTCTTATTTTGTCTACTTTATCATATTCGATTTCTGGGAATATTAATTGTTCTTTAATACCCATTGAGTAATTTCCTCTTCCATCGAATGAGTGTTCTGAAACTCCTCTAAAATCTCTAACTCTTGGAAGTGCTACATTGAATAATTTATAAGCAAAATCATACATTTTATCTCTTCTTAATGTTACTTTACATCCAATGTTTACTCCTTCTCTTAATTTGAAAGCTGCAATTGATTTTTTAGCTTTTGTTATTACTGGTTTTTGACCTGTAATTTGTGTTAAATCTTTAATTGCATTTTCTAATGCTTTTGGATTTTCTTTTAAATCACCTAATCCAATATTTATTACTATTTTATCTAGTTTTGGAACTTGCATAACTGATTTATATTCAAATTTTTTCATTAATGCTGGAACTACTTCTTTTTGATATTGTTCTCTTAGTTTTTCCATTATGCACAATCCTCCTTTCTATTTTAATTTTGCTCCACATTTTTTACAAATACGTACTTTTTCGTCTTTTTCTATACTATATCCAACTTTTGTTGCTTTTCCACATTTAGGGCATACAACATTTACTTTTGATACTGGTATAGCACACTCTACTGAAATTATTCCAGATTCTTCTCCTTGACGTCTTGCTTTAACATGTTTTTTTCTTATATTTACGCCTTTAACAACGACTTTTTCTTCTTTAGGTAGTACTTCTAATACTTCTCCTTTTTTTCCTTTATCATTTCCTGATAAAACTTGGACGTTGTCACCTTTTTTTATTCTCATTTAGAGTTGCCTCCTTTTCTTAGATTTTTTATTTTACCTTTATTAACATCTTATAAATATCACTATTTATTTAATTTCTTACTATTTAAGGTATACAAAATCGCTTTGCAATTTTGCATCTTTAATCTGTAACGTTTGAAATATCAAAGATATTTCTCACTAACAGCTTAAAGTGTCTCTACATCAATAAACTGTAAATTCATTCTTCATTAACAGTTTATAGAACTTCTGGTGCTAATGAAAGAATTTTCATATAGTCCTTTTCTCTTAACTCTCTTGCAACAGGTCCAAAAATACGTGTTCCTCTTGGAGTTCCATCTTCTTTGATTATTACTGCTGCATTTTCATCAAATTTTATATATGAACCATCTGCTCTTCTTAAACCGCT
>CALXZU010000023.1 GCA_944393325.1 uncultured Clostridia bacterium | reverse complement strand
TCCTTTACCTAAATTTACGAAAGGAGAAAATATAGATTATGTTTGTCAGATGTCTATTATTAGGAATATCCCTTGTAGTACTGCTTTTTGTATTTGATATTTTACTACCAAAACTAAAATTAAAATATCGCTTACATAAAGAGCTAAAAGAAAAGAAAAAAAGACAAGATTCCTTTGCTAAAAAAATGAAAGAATTAGAGATTAAATAGTTTCTCTAATAGTCTTATCATATCTAAAAAGTGTCGACAAAAAATTAACCAATAAAAAATACAAGGTGGTATTACATGGAAACCCAAAAAGATAAAATACTTAACCTATTTTATATTGAACATTTAAAAGTGAAAGAAATAGCAGAAAAAACAAGTGTAACTTCTGCTTATATAACAAAAGTTATAAAAATAGATTCCAGGTATAAGGAAGAAAAAAATTTTAGAAAAGAAAAATCAAAAGAAAAAAGAAAGTTAGCTCAAAATAATTTTATTAAGCAAAAAAGAGAAAACAAAAGAATAGAAGATAATTATGCCTTTGTGCAATCACAACATATACAAGCATCTATGGAATTATCAAAATCAAGAAAATTAACAGATGAAAATTACCGAAAATGGAATAAAAGTGCTTATAAATATAACCCTTCAAAACATAGGTACGAATTTGATGAAAGTTTAGGCCGTTCCTACGATGTACCAAAATATATTAAAGAAAGGTAAGCAAATTCTATTTGCAAAAGGTATGAAATCATGGAAAAACATTTGTTAAAACTTATTAAACTCGCAGATGAGCTAAATGAAAAACAAGACAAAGTATTTGCAGAAATACACTATTCAGGAGATGATGGTAAAAAATTAGAAATTTGTATTAGAACAAAAAAAGAATACAAATATGTAGAAAAAGTTGAAATGCAATTAAAACAAGGCTCTCTTATAAATTGGGAAAATGCAGTTCATTTATTTGAAAACTATGTAAATGGAGGTGCAAGTAATAATGAATAAGAAAGAAGCAGTTGCATACGCACAAGTAGCACTTGATTATATGCAAAGTTCTAAATACAAAGGTGAAATAACCCCTGTAACATTAGGAATAGAAATGAAAAATGCTTTAAGCTATATCCTAGAAATCTTATAGAGAGTATCGCCAATGCACAAGACTGGGCAAGAAATAAATTAGCCCAAGCTAAAAATGGAAGTGATAAAAATGAGCAATAATTTAAACAATGAAGATTATTTTTCAAACTTATTTACAGATTACCCAGACATTGTAAAAGCAAAAGATTTAAAAAAAATGTTGCCCCAAATAGGAAAAAATAAAATATACAAACTACTACAAGAAAAAAAGATATATTCAAAAAAAATTGGTAGAGATTATTATATACCGAAAGCTAGTGTTATCAAGTATTTAATGGAAAAATAAAAGACGTTTTTTCACATTGCTAAGCTAGTGGGAAAGTGTTATAATTACTAAACAGTAATTAGACAAATCCTGCTTGCTTTTTTTAGAAAGGAGAAAAATGTTAAGTGAAGCAAGTAAACAAAAAATATTAGTAAGGATAAAAAAAGCAATAAATAATAGTGAAATTACAAAAGATATAACACATTCCGTTCAAGATAAAGATGGAATTTATCAATGTGTAATAAAATATTATATTAACGGCAAATGGAAAACATTTTGGAGTACAACAGGAGTTCGAGTTGAAAGAGGAAATTTAAGAAATGCTAATAAAGTTGCGAGAGAAGTAGTACAGTTATTTCAAGAAGAAATTGACCAAAATAACGCTGGTAAAAAAGAAGTTAGTATTGTAGACTTTCAAAATATGGTGCAATTAAATACAACAAACTATAATCCAAATGTAAAAACAAAGGCTGATTGGGATTTTTACGAGTATATGGATTATTGGTTAGAAAATATAATAAAAAATACAGTTGCGAAAAATACTTTTGAAGGATACAAAAGAAATGTTAGAAATTATATTAAAGAATATTTTACAATGGAAGAACACAAAAAAGCTGTAAAAGAAATAACTGCTGATGACTTGGATGATTTTTATAATTTTTTGAGAAATGAGAAACATCTAAAAAATGCTTCTATCGACCATTATCAAGATAATATAAGCAGTGCATTTCAATCATTATTAAAAAAGAAATTAGTGAGGTATAATCCAACTGATTTAGTAAATCCAATTACAGTGGAAACAGTAGAAGTTTCCACTTATAATAAATCAGAGATATTAAATCTTTTTGAAATATTAAAAGATGATCCAATAGAACTACCTGCTAAATTTGCCAGTTATTATGGATTACGAAGAAGTGAAATACTTGGAATTAGAATTGAAGTCCTTGATTTAGAAAAAGATTACTTTGTAATTAATCATATTGCATTACAAGATGATAGTAAAGATGCAGAACAAAGAGTATATTTCCTTGATAAGACAAAATCTAAAAAAGGTTATAGGACTTTTCCAATATTTCCTGACATAAAAAAAGATATTATAAAGAAAATTGAGAGAATAGAAAAATGTAAAGAATTTTATGGAAATACTTATAATCATACTTACGATGGATATCTATTTGTCCATGACAATGGAGACTTTATATTGCCAAATTATTTTACTAAAAGATTTGGTAAGATTATTAGAAGAAATGAATTAAAGAAAGTAACCCCACATGGTTTAAGACATTCAAATGCTACATTATTACATATGGAAGGTGTAGATATTAGAGACTTACAAGATTGGTTAGGGCATCAAAGCGTTTCTTCGACAAATAGATATACAAGAAGTGATTATCAAAGACAATTAGAAACAGCAAGAGCCGTTGAAAGAATATTTAGCAAAAATTAAGTCACAAAATGTAAAAAAAAATATCTATGCAAAAGCATAAATATTTTTCACGTACTTGGTAGAGAATAAAAATCTCTTCAAAATGGTGAGCCAAGAGGGATTCGAACCCCCGACCCATGCCTTAGAAGGGCATTGCTCTATCCAGCTGAGCTATTGACCCATATTAGTCTTAAATATTTTTATTCGATACCAATGTACTATTTGTTAGAGAATTTGTTAGAGAAAACATTTGCAAACTCTCAATTTAAGATTTAGCAATACTCTTGAAAGTATGGCAACAATCTTAGAAGGCCAATGCTCTATCCAACTGAGCTACTGACCCATTTAAAAACTCAAGGGATATTTGTTAGAGATTTTGTTAGAGTTTTTTGAACTAACTCTCAAAATCCAGTTATATCAATGTACTTGTGAATGTAGTCACAATCTTAGAAGGCCTGTGCTCCATCCACCTGAGCTACTGACCCATTTCAATGACAATTTATATAATAGCACAAAAAAAACCAAGTGTCAATAAATTTTGAGAAGAATTTTTTTCGATGTGAAGTTTTTTTGAAAAAATGTTGTTTTTAATTTACATAACTGTTATGTTTTTTACTCTTTTTTCTTGTTTTCTTTTTCACTTTTTACTTTTATTTATTTTTTTAGCACACTTAATAAAAGTAGCTTTTTTACCATTTTCTACCATTTACTTTATGCTACTAATGCACTTAATCTTTCTTTTATATTTTGTTCTATTTTTCCTTTAGCCATACTTAACTGGACTAGAAATCCCATTGTCACATACATTGTCATTTTCTTCTGTCCTCTTATTGTATGTCTCTCAAATCCATAATCTCTATCTATTCTTCCATTTTCTCTTTCTACACTTGTTCTTTTTTTATATTCTCTTTTCCATTTCATTGAATCTCTTGCAACTGGTGTAAATACTCTTCTATCTTCTTCTATTTTTATTCTAAATATTCTCTTATCTTCTATTTGCGGTGGGAATTTATATCTTAAACTTTCTGTTTGTTTATCATATCCTGCATAATTTAATTTTATCTCTTTCCCTTTTTCATCTGTCCAATATACCTTCCCATCATACGTGTATGTTAAATCTGTATCCCTATATTGTTTTGTTTTATCTCCTTTTCCCCAATGATTTTTTATATCTATTATTGGACTTATTTCATATTTCTCTAACCACTTTATTAAATCTGTATAATCATATCCTTTATCTGCTAAAAACTCTTTTGCTCTTCTTACTACTCTTGGTCTTTTGCAATTTAAATCTTTCCATATTTTTAACATCTCTATTTTTTCACTATTTGATGCCTTCGTTACTTTATACGCTATTGGTAATTCATATCTCGCATCTACTATTAAATGTAATCTATATCCAAACCAACTTGTTTTCTTTACTACTTTTTCTCCTTTTCCATTTACACTTTCCGTGTATTTTTTTACTCCCCAATTTGCTTCTTCATCTCTTCTTCTATCTCCTTTTTTTACGCTTTTCTTCTTTCCATTTGTCCTTGCATAACTTTCTATTGCTTTTCCATCTCCTGCTAAATCTTCTCCAAATCCTTCTAACTTTTCATACATATAATCTACCAATCCATCAAATGCTTCTTCCATTTCTTTTTCACATTTTACTAAATTAGCTAAAAATCGACTATATGCTGCTTCACTTGGTACTATATACATTTTATATCTTCCATCTGCTTGTTTAAAAAATCTTGGCTTTAACCCACATATCTGCCTTAACTGACTATTTCTCGATAACTCTCTTAATAAATCATTTACACTTCTATGATTAAAAACATAACTTGCTATAAATGTATTCCACATTGCCTCTACTGGCCAATCATTTCTTCCATTTTTCCTTATCTTTCTTAATCTTCTTACTATTTCCTCATCTGGCATATTTTCTATTGCTAATTTTAATCTTTCTAAATCTCCTAAAATTTCTATTTCCTCATTGTCAAATAATGATGTTTGTGCTAAAACCTGAATTTTACATTAAAAATGAATAAAAAATCCCTGTATAATACTAGTATCAGTATATATAGGGATTTTAGAGTTTTCCGTTTTTTCTTGTGAAAAAATTTATTTTTTTGTTTCAGCTAAAATTTTTTTAATTTCTTGTAAACGCATATATTTATTAGAAAAATCTATGGATACAGCATTTCCAACATCTTTTAAAACATCATCAAAAAAGTTAAATAAATAATAATTATTTTTAATATGACTACAATTACACTGTCTCAAACTGTCAAGAATTTTTTCAACAGAATATTTTTTATCAATTTTATGTTGAAGAACTCTACAAAGCACAAGAGCTAAGTAGCAGGTTAAAAAATGTGCTTCAATATGTTCTTTTGTTGAAACATATACAGGTCTGTCATCAAGCTCACTTTTTGTAACTTTAAAGGTTTCTTCAATTCTCCATAAGCCTCTGTAAATGTCAATTATTTCACTGTCAGTCTTTTCCATTTCACTTGTTACAATAGCATAGTATCCGTCAAGTTTTTCTTCTTCAGCAATTTTATCTTCATCAAGAGAAAGTTGAGATTTAGCCTCAATAATTTCTCCAGTGTTTTTATCAAATACAAGATGCTTTACATATTTGCTAGCACCATAGCAATTTTTCTTATTATATTTTTGAACGTTACCAATTAAATCTCTGGCTTTATCAATTGCAGGTTGTCTTTCAGCTTTAGCACGTTTTGCATAATCAGCAGACCAAAATATTACTTGTTTTTCATCAACTGTTGTTTTTGCCTTAACAGACCTACCATTAACAGTTTTTACATATTCAACTTCTCTAGGGTAACGGCGAGATTTTTTCTTATATGTTTTGTCTTGATTGTATTCATATCCATCTTCATTTAAAACAAAATCTTTAAGTTCCTGATTAGCACCTCTAATACTAAGGCTCATAACATAACCATTGCCAATAGCCTTTTGATAAATAATATTTTTACCAGTATTGAGACCTTTATCAGCAACGACAATAACTCTACCAACAGAGTAATTTTTTTGTAACTTTTGAACCATAGGCTTTAGAGTTAAACAGTCATTGGTATTACCAGGGAAAAGTCCATACGACATAGGTAAACCAAGAGAGTCCATAAACAATCCCATTTGAACAATTGGATTAGGGCGATGCTCTTTACTAACACCCTTTTTTCTAAAATCATCATTATCATCAATTTCAAAGTAATAATTAGTAACATCATAGAAAATGCACTCATTGTTAGGCTTATATTGTTCTTGAATATGGTCATAAATGTATGATTGAAGACTATCTTTATATGGCTCAATATATGTTAAAGCATTATATATTTCTTTTAAAGAAAAATTTGTGTTTTCAAAAAATATATCTTTATTTTCAAAAGTAGATTTTTTAGAGTCAGGGAAAAGACATCTGGCGAAAACAAGAAGTTTCATAATGTTATTAATCTTATATTCAGAAACATTTCTACTTTTAAATTTACTAATTAAAAATTTATCAATTTCTAATCCATAAAATATTTTAGAGAGAGCTGCATAGCCAAAATTGTAGAAATTATTAGTATTCAATTCTAGTTTTTCATTTAAAGAAATTTGCATAGGAACAGAAAGTTTTTGATGTTTCTTTTCCTCATTCATTTGTTTTACAACTTCAGAAAAATGAGCAATAGGGTCATCATATTGTTTTTCTAAAACATCTAAATATCCTAAAGATTGAACAGTAACAGTTTTGGTGTAGCCTTTTTCTCTGTCGTGATAGCCATCGGCTATATACAAATATGTTCTTCCAGTTTTATTATTTTTACTTTTTTTCAAATACATAAAAATCAACTTCTTTCGTTTTTATGTATTATATCACAAACAGCAAGAAACCACAAGAGAAAAAGAAGAAAAAGTTGACAAAATTTTAAGCCTTGATTACAAGACTTTTACAAGATATTTTTATTAAGTTAATGTCAAACTACGGATCTTGGCTTTAACCCACATATCTGCCTTAACTGACTATTTCTCGATAACTCTCTTAATAAATCATTTACACTTCTATGATTAAAAACATAACTTGCTATAAATGTATTCCACATTGCCTCTACTGGCCAATCATTTCTTCCATTTTTCCTTATCTTTCTTAATCTTCTTACTATTTCCTCATCTGGCATATTTTCTATTGCTAATTTTAATCTTTCTAAATCTCCTAAAATTTCTATTTCCTCATTGTCAAATAATGATGTTTGTGCTAAAATAAACATATGGTAAAACCTTCTTTCTTTATGGTATTTGGTTATATTAATTATATAGAAAGAATATTGATTTTTCAATGGTTTTACCATATTTTTATATTTAGTCGTAAATTTCATATTTTTAAAATTCGACAGATAAAAGTCCTTTATTTTAGCCTTTTTATCTGTCGAAAAATATTTTTTGCTACTCTACACCTTTACTCTCATCTATTTTATATTCATCGAAATAAATTCAGAAAAAAGCGGAAAAGTTTTTTCTATTTAAAATAAAAATCTAATTAACCCAACAATACCAAAAAGTAAAAATAATATATTGGACAAAACTTTAACAAATTTTGGATCAAATTTATTTCCCAAAAATCTACCAAAGAACAAAGCAAAGGAATTGCTAAGAACCATACCGGTAATAGAGCCTAAAATCAAAGAAACTTTATAAAAAGGGTATTTAACACCAAGACCAAGAGAAGCAAGAAAGGTTTTATCACCAAGCTCACCAACAATAATGCTAAGTGCAATTAGAAATATATAATTAATTTTTATATTATTAATTTTTTGTAAAAAAGAGTTTTTATTATTATGTGTTTCTTTTTCAGGAAAAAATCCTAAAATCCCGAATAAAAGAAAAGATATATATGTAAAAATTTCTAAATAAAATCTAAATAAATCATTACCTAAAAGAGCAAGCCTACTACCAAAAATAATTGCTAAGCCATGACTAAAAAGAGTACCTAAAGCAACGCCCAACAAAATATTTTTGGCTCTATCTTTAGTAGAAAAGGATAAAACTAAAAGTTGGGTTTTATCACCAAGCTCAGATAAAAAAACAAGGGAAAAACTAATAAAAAAAGTATAAATAAGTTCCATAAATAAAACACCTCTTAATCATTAATATGCAAAAAGAGAACACAATAGACGCTAAACTTTTACGGATACTTGGAGTTGCAAATGTGAAATTTTTGTGAATTACTTTACTTTGAAAAAATAAAATGATAATATTATATCGATTATATAAGAGAAAAGGAGGAATTTTTTGTGATAGAGGTAAAAAACGTTACAAAAAAATATGGGAAGTTTGTAGCTATAGACAATATAAGTTTCACAATAAATGACGGTGAAATTATAGGGCTTCTTGGACCAAACGGTGCAGGAAAAAGTACAACAATGAATATGTTAACAGGCTTTATTGAGCAAACAAGTGGAGAAATTATTATTGATGGCTACAACACATTAAAAAAACCTAAAAAAGCAAAAAAAGAAATTGGTTATATGCCTGAAGGAGTACCTCTTTATACAGATTTAACAGTAAAAGAGTTTATAACTTATATGGCGGAACTTAAAAAAGTAGACAGAAAAACAAGAAAGGAAAAAGTACAAAAGATAATAGAACAAGCTGGATTAAAAGAAGTTCAAGGAAAATTAATAAAAAATTTATCACGAGGGTATAAACAAAGAGTATCAATGGCAGGAGCATTAGTAGGTGAACCTAAAATATTAATCTTGGACGAACCAACAGTGGGGTTAGATCCGAAACAAATAACGGAGATAAGAAATTTAATCAAAGAATTAGGAAAAACACATACAGTAATTTTAAGTTCACATATATTATCAGAAGTAAGTCAAATATGTAATAAAGTAATTATAATAAATAAAGGAAAATTAGTAGCAATAGATACACCAGAAAATTTGGAAAATAAAGTTTCAAATAAGAATTGTATTTATGTAACAGTGGAAGATACTGAAAACAAAATGAAAAATATTAAAGAAAAAATACAAGGAATAAACAAAATAGATTTAATAAAAGAAAATGAAGATGGAACAAAAGAATATGTAATTGAATCAAAAAATGATATTGATTTAAGAAAAATATTATTTACAGAACTTGCAAAAGAAAATATAACAATATTCGAAATGAAAAAAGCAGATAGTACATTAGAAGACGCATTCATGAAAATAATTGAAGGAGGTAATAAATAATGTTAGCAGTAATGAAAAAAGAGTTAAAGAGTTATTTCTTTTCTCCAATAGGATATGTAGTAATAGGAATATTTTTGTTGTGTTTTAGCGTATTTTTTTATTTAACAGTAATATCTTATGGAAGTGTAGATTTAAGTGTGTTATATTATTACACAGCATTATATGGACTAATAATAATAGTACCAATATTAACAATGAGAACATTTGCGGAAGAGAGGAAAACTGGTACTGAACAATTATTATTGACATCACCAACAGGTATGTTTAAAGTGGTACTTGGAAAATTACTATCTGCTTTGTTAGTTATTATTATAACTTTACTGATATCATTTATGTTTTTCTTTATAGTAATGTATTTTGGAACTCCAAATATAGTAACAACATTAGTTTCAATGTTGGGATTTGTTTTAATTAGTATTGCAGCTTTATCTTTTGGAGTTTTTGCATCAAGTTTAACAGAAAACCAAGTAATTGCAGGAGTTATAACAGTTGCTTTTTTAATAATTTCACTATTTATACCAGATATAAGTAGTAAATTTTCAGGATTTGCTTTAATGAATTATTATTCAAATTTTGCACAAGGAGTAATTTCAATAGAAAATATAATAAGTTTATTGTTATTCTCAGTTGTGTTTATAAGCTTAACAATAATAGTTATGCAAAGAAGAAAAATAGTTAAGTAAGGAGATGAAAAAGTTGGGAAAAAAAGACAAAAAGAAGAACATTAAGGAAAAGAAAAATGCAAATGAAAACATAAAGAAAGAAGAAAACAATAAAGCTGTAATAAAAAAAGAAAAAGATAAAAAACCAGGAAAGATAAAAAGATTTTTCAAGAAAATAGGAGAAGTTCTAAGAAAAAAATGGTTAGTAGATGGAACAAAGACTTTGATTTTAGTAGCAATAATAATTTTAGTATATATTGGTGTAAATGTGCTACTTGAAAAAGTTGTTTTACCTGAAATAGATTGTACGCAAGATAAAATGTATTCGTTATCAGATGAAAGTAAAGACAAACTTGGCAATTTAGATAAAGAAGTTACAATAACATTAATTAATTATGGAAGTAATACATCTTTTATCAATTTTATAGAAAGATATACAACTATAAATGATAATATAAAATTAGAAAGAATAGATGATTTATCATCAAGAACAGACTTGATGACTGAATATTCATTAGAATCAACAGACAGTTTGATTTTAATAAATTCTGGAGACAAAGAAAAAGAAATCACAGAATATGATATGTATACTTATGATTATTCAACATATCAAACAGTTGATAAAACGGAAGAAGCAATTACAAATGCAATTTTAGATGTAACAACAGATGAAAAACCAAAAATTTACTTCATGTCTAATCATTTAACATATGATGTTAATTATTTTTCAAGTATAATGCAATTAATGGAAGATGAAGCAAATGAAGTAGAAACAGTGGATTTATTTGCAAATGGTGGAATACCAGAAGATTGTGACTGTTTAATAATTTCAACACTAAAGGAAGATATAACAGAACAAGAAAGAGATAATTTAATAAATTACATTAATAATGGCGGAAAATTATTATTAATGTGTGGCCCTAATATACAGAATGTGGATTTTAGCAATTTTCAAGCAGTGTTAGATTTATATGGAGTAAGTATCTCAAATGGGGTTGTATTTGAAGGTGAAAGTTCAAATATGATTGCAGGATATCCAGATTTTATAATAGAAACAACACAATCTACAAGTCTAACTGAAAACCTAAATATGTCTATGAATATTTGCCTTTTAGACGCGGGAGAAATTACTTTTGATGAAGACAAATTAGAAGATTTAGGTGTAGAGTATGAAGTATTAGCTAAAACGAGTGATAAAGCATTTGTAAGAACAGATGTTACACAAAATACAGCTTCAAGAACAGACAAAGATGGAGAAGAAAAATCTTCTACAGTTGCAGCTATTGCAACAAAAAAGATAGATGATGACAAAACAGCTAAATTAGTAATATTCTCAAATGAATTATTTGCAATGGATATGCCTGTTCAAATTAGTGGATATCAAATGTATACAGTTTCATTATATAATAATTCAGATATGATATTAAACTCAGTTTCATTCTTAAATGAAAGGGAAGATACAATTACAATTAGAAAAAATAGTGATGAAGTTACTTATACAGTATCAGAATTACAAAATAATATAATTATGGCAATTATATTTACAATACCTGTATTAATAATAATTTTAGGAATTGTAGTATGGCTAAGAAGAAGAAAAAAATAATAAAATAAAAAGGAAATACCTAAAGTGGGTATTTCTTTTTTACGATTGTGAATTCAACAATGCTGATATTATAGTTTTTACAATTTCTTGATTTTTATCAGATAATTTTAAAAAATTATCCATTTCATTATTATAGTTATCAAATTTTACTAAATTTGATAAAATTACTAAAGGAGAGCATTTCATAGTATTACAAATTTTTATCATAGTAGATAGACTTATTCCTTGAATACCTCGTTCTAAATCACTAATGAATTGAGGACTCAAATCTACTAATTCAGCAAATTTTTCTTGACTTAATTTATTAGATTTTCTTATAAATCTAATATTCGTACCAATTATTTTATTAATATTTTCACGTGAATAATTTTTTTCCATAACAAACCTCTTTAAACAATATAACAATTATTTATTTTTGAAAAAACAAATTGTAACCATTAAAAAAACAAAAATATAATTGTACTACTATTGATTTTATCAAAAATTAATGGTAACATATTATTATATTTATGGTGGAGGAAATAATATGTATAAAAGAAAAAACAGAAGAAAAAAATTAAATAGAGGAATTACGTTAATATCTTTAGTTGTAACAATAGTAGTTCTTCTAATTTTGGCAGGTGTAAGCATTTCCGTCTTAACAGGAGAAAATAGTACAATAAATCAAGCTAAAAAAGCTAAATTAGCGACAGAACTTAGTAGTTATAAAGAACAAGTAGAATTGTTCAAAATAGAGCAGATAAGTAAAAATAATGGTTTTTTAGATGAAAGTCTTACAGCTGGTAAAAGTAATTTATTTTATAATACACAAACTGAAGAAGACAAAGGAAAAGGAACAATAAGAGATGTAATAGAAGATATAAGTGATGAATATTTTGAAAAAATGGAAATAATAAAAGGAGAACTACTAATAAACACAAAAGACAATGAAGAAATAAAATTAGCACAAAGTTTAGGAATACAGGTAAATCCTTATGATATAGTAGATGGAGTGTTACTTTCTTCAGGAAATAATTTAGCTTTAATGGATGAAAGCGGAACATTAACAATACCAGGAAATGTAGAAGAAATAGGAGAAGGAGCATTTGCAAAAGAAGGTCTAAAAACAATAATAATACCAGGAACAGTAAAGAGAATAGCAAAAAATGCATTTGCATATAATTCTACATTAGAAAAGGTAATAATCCAAGATGGAGTAGAGGAAATAGGCCAAAAGGCTTTTGGGTATTGTGAAAAATTACAAGAGATAACATTGCCAGAGAGTATAACTGTTATTGGGGTTGCGTGTTTTGCTGGAGATGAATTATTAGATAATGTAAAATTACCAAGCAATTTAAAAATTTTAGATAATAATTTATTTTCAGAATGTAGTAACTTAAAAAATATAGAACTGCCTAAAAATTTAACAACATTAAACTATGCATGTCTAAGAGCAACGGCAATTACTACATTAAAATTTCCACCAAACTTAAGCAGTATAGGAGACCAAGCATTATCAATAAATACATTACAAAATATAGACACATCTGAAAATAATTATTATGAATTTAAAAGTGGAGTATTATATTCTAAAGATTTAAAAACTTTAGTAACAGCATTACCTAATATAACAAGTTTAAATATGGAAAATACAGTTGAAACAATAACAGGAAGTGCTTTTTATAGATGTAGTAAATTAACAACTATAAATATAACAGAAAATGTAAAAACTATAGGAAGCAGTGTTTTTAGTAATGCAAATCTAAAATCAATAACAGTAGATGAAAATAATGATTATTTTATAACTGATGAAAAGAATAACTTGTATAGCAAAGATGGTACTATTTTGTATAGAATATTTGATAAAGGAGATGTAACAATTAGAGAGGGAGTTAAAAATATAATAAATGGAGTATTTTCATCAGGAGGAATTACATCGATCACTTTACCAGAGAGTTATGTAGGTGATAGGGTAGGAGATCCTGATATGTTTCCATCATTAAATTATTTATATTTACCTAAAAATGTAACAACTTTTAATAAATATTCATATCCTATTAAAAATATAGAAGTAAGTAGTGAAAATCCGTATTTAGAATCTGTGAATAATAATCAATATATATTAAGCGAAGATGGAACAGAATTATATTGGGTAAAAAGTGATTTAAAAGAAATTAATATACCAGAAAGTGTTAAAGTAATAAAACAGATGGCGTTAAATGAGGTAATAGCAGAAAGTATAGTATTTCCGAAAAATGTCGAGAAAATAGAAAGGAATGCTATATACTCAGCAACAACTAAAAAAATAGAAATCCAGTCAAATATAAAAGAAATAGACTCATTAGCATTTTCAGGAGCTAATTCACTTTCAGAAGTTATAATACATAAAAATAAAAATGATATAAAAGGTTCTCCATGGGGAAATGTATTTGGAGATAGAGCAATATTTTGGGTAGGAGAATAATAGAAATAACCAGTAAGAGACATAAGGTTTACTTACTGGTATTCTTTTTGTCGAAAAATGTAAAATATTGCGATGGAAAGTTGAAAAAAAGTTTTAAAATTACTTGACTTAAATAAAGTCTATGTGCTAGTATAAGTTTAGTTAATTCAAATTATTAATTCTAAAAGGTGTTTTCACCTTAGAATCTCAATAAAAATATGTATTAATATGTAAGAAACGTTAAAATTAAAAAGGAGATAAAAACTAAGAATGCTAAAGAAAAAATGAGATATAGCAAGAAAAGGGTAATTAATCAACAAATTTTACTTAAAAAGAAAGTTGACTTTAAAAGTAAAACAGTCTAAAATGAAAGGAGAAATAGATATGTTCAGTTTTACAATAAAGGAATATTTAAAATATTCAAATATATATGGATCTGTAGCAAAATTTGCGGAAAAAAGTGAAGAATATATAGCAGTAAGTTATGGAGAGAAAACGGAACTGAAGAATGAAAATGAAAAAGTACACCAATATTATGATAAATTATATAAAAGTCTTTTAGATGACAAAAAAGAATTTGTATATTTTATGAAGAGATTTTTCGGGTATAATTTAAAAGAAAAAGATGTCGAAAAATATACAAGAACTTTTGTAATAAAAGACACATTTAGAAAAGGAGAAAGTGATATTGTATATAAAATTAAAAATGAAGAAATATTTATAATAATTGAACATCAAAGTACAATTGATTATGTGATGCCTGTGAGGATGACAAAATATTGCATAAATGTAATAGAAAGTAGGATATTAGGAATAACAAAATTAATAGCACCAATAGTATTTCCAATAGTGCTAAGTACAGCAAGTAAACCTTGGGATGTACCGCTAAAAATAGAACAAATAGAAGATGGAACATATGGTTTTAAAGAAGGCAAGTATCCTGAATACAATATAGTAGATATACACAATTATGCAACTGAAGAACTGTTAGATGATAGAATGGGAGTATCATTAGCAATGGCATTAGAAAAACAAAAAACAGCAGAAGACATAGAAAAAACGTTAAAATTTATTTTAGAAAGAGGCACAAATAAACAAGAGAAGAAATGTTTATGGTTAATATTACAATATTCAAATAGAATAAAGAAACTATTAGGAGAAAAATTAGGCTATTATCAAAATGAATTAAAAAAGAAAGAAGGTGTGAAAATGGAAAATTTCGAAAAGTTATATTTAGAATTATTAGATAAGAAATTTAGCCAAGGAATCAGTCAAGGAATTAGTCAAGGAATTAGCCAAGGAATTAGCCAAGGAATTAGTCAAGGAATTATACAAGTAGCTGTTCAAATGTTAAAAAATAAAATGAAAGATGAAGATATAATAAAATGTACTAATATAAGCAAACAAGAATTAGAGAAACTAAAATTACAAGTTAATTAGAATAAAGAAACTATTAGGAGAAAAATTAGGCTATTATCAAAATGAATTAAAAAAGAAAGAAGGTGTGAAAATGGAAAATTTCGAAAAGTTATATTTAGAATTATTAGATAAGAAATTTAGCCAAGGAATCAGCCAAGGAATCAGCCAAGGAATTAGTCAAGGAATTAGTCAAGGAATTATACAAGTAGCTGTTCAAATGTTAAAAAATAAAATGAAAGATGAAGATATAATAAAATGTACTAATATAAGCAAACAAGAATTAGAAAAATTAAAATTACAAGTAAGTTAGGAGGTATAAGAATGGATAATTGTAAAATATTATATTTAAAAATATTGGAGGATAGCTTTAATCAAAAAAGTGGACAAGAAATTGTACAAGCAACAATGCAAATACTAGGGGATACTAATATGAGTAAAAATAATTAGAAAAATTAAAGTAAATTAAAGGAGGTATGAATTGGGATTAGAACTAATTAATGATATAATAAATAAAGCAAAAGAAAGTAACATTGTGGAAAATTTTATAGAAGAATTAACAGATTATTTAAGTAGCAAAGGAGGAGATAAATTGGAGAGTGGACTAAAAAAGGAAAATACATTATACCAAGTAGTAGATTTTAGTTCAAAGGGAGTATATTTAAAAGATACAACAACAAATAAAGTATTTGAAGAAACTGAAATACCACAAGAATTAAAAGAAAAACTTGGAAATGATTATATATTAAGTTATAAAGATGGAAAATATGTATTTGAAGAAGAAATAACAGATAGATTTATGAACAGCTTGGTTAGTATAGGCGAATACCAAAAAATAAAAAATCAATTTGAAAAAGAAACAAACATATTAGAATTAAGTAAGGATACAGTATATAAAATAGAAGATAAAACAGACAAATATAGTATACTGAAATATGATAGTGATAAAAGAATAGAAGCACCTAATGAATTAATACCATTTTTTGCAAAAGAAGGAACAAATCTATATTATAAATCAGGAAAATTTCAAATAAAGTAATAAAAATAGTATCAAAATAAGTTTTCTTATGTTAAAATAATTGCAGAGGTGTAAGAAAATATGAGTAGAAACAAGAGAAAAAATTTAGAAAAAATTATAAGTTTAGTAGTTCTTTTGATATTAATAGGAATAAGCACATTTTTTGGAAAAGACATAATAAACAACGACAAAGAAGTAAATAGTAATATTAGTTCGTACGCAAATATAAGCGAAATACCAGAATATAATGAGAAGATTTATGTAGAAATAAATAATAATAAACCATATTTTAAAGAAGAATATATAACAAACAGTTTTGAAACATATAGTGAATTAGACAGTCTTGGTAGGTGTGGAGTTGCATACGCCAATATAAGTAAAGAAACAATGCCAAGAGAAGGCGAAGAAAGAGAAAGTATAAGTAGTATTACACCAACAGGTTGGAAACAAGAAAAATATGATGGAGAATATTTATATAATAGATGTCATTTAATTGGTTATCAATTATCAAGTGAAAATGCAAATGAATGTAATTTAATTACAGGAACAAGATATTTTAATGTAGAAGGAATGTTACCATTTGAAAATAAAGTTGCAGATTATATAGAAAAAAATGAAAATAATCATGTATTATATAGAGTAACACCAATATTTGAAAATGATAATCTTTTAGCAAAAGGGGTAGAAATAGAAGCATATTCAGTAGAAGATAATGGTAAAGGAATTTGTTTTAATGTATTTGTTTATAATATACAACCAGGAATAGATATTGATTATAGAACAGGAGATAATTCAAAAAATAGTCAAAGTTAATATTAAGAAAATATTAATATGGAAGGCAAGAACTTTCCTTGCTTTTTCTTGTAGGTTGTAGTAAAATAAAGACACTAAAACTAAGGAGAAATAGAATGAAAGATATATGGAAAGAAGAAAATAAAGAAGGCATAAGAAAAATAAATAAGAAAAAAATTGTGATAACAGTTATAATTTCAATTATAGCTGTAGCCTTAATAATTATAGTTGGTTTATATTTATCAAATAGGCAAGTAAGAGAATGGATGGACAAAAATATATTTAGAAAAGAAATAGAACAAGATACAGTAGCTACGATAGATTTGAATGAAGAACAAAATGGTAATATATATGCTTTTAATAGATATATTGGTATATTAAACCAAGCTAAGTTTACAATATATGGGAATACTGGTAGCGAAGAAACAAGCCTAGATATACAAATATCTAATCCAATATTTAGTTCAGCAAATAGATTTTTAGCAATAGCAGAAAACAAAGGACAGAAATTCTATTTGATAGAAGACAAAAATGTATTGTGGGAAGCAGAAATAGAAGGCAATATTTCACAAATATATGTAAATAAAAATGGATATGTAGGAGTAACGATCACAGGAACAGTAAACAAAACAGTAATAGAAATGTATAATCCAGAAGGAAAAAAAATGTTTACAACATTTTTAGCAAATACAAGAGCAGTAGACATCAGTATATCAAATGATAATAAATATTTAGCAATTGCAGAAGTAGACACATCAGGAACAATGATACAATCAAGTATACGAATATTATCAATTGAAAAAGCGGAAGATGATCCAAGCAATTCATTAGAAAAAACATATACAAGTCAAACAGGAAAATTAATAACAAATATAAAATACCAAGATAAACAAAAATTAGTATGTATGTATACAGATGGAATAACGGTAATTGAAGAAGAACAAGAAAATGAACTAATAAATACTAAAGATAGGAAAATAACATTTCAAGCAGTAGATTTGGAAAACAGTGCGTGTTATATAGAAGAAAAATCATCAGGATTATTTACTGCAGATTCTGTGGTAAATATAGTAAATACAGAAAATAAAGAAAGTAAACAATATACAGTAAATTATGTAGCAAAAGAAATTTATACATATGGAAATATTATTGCATTAAACTTAGGAACAGAAATAGAATTTATAAATACTGGAGGATGGCTTGTAAAAAGATATGTTTCAAATCAGGAAATAACAAGTATAGTGGTCTCTGATACTATTGCAGGAATAATTTATAGAGATAAAATAGAAATTATAAATTTATAGGGGGACGATATTATGGGGATTATAATAGATTTAGCAATTATTTTATTTATATTGTTATCAGTATTTTTAGGATATAAAAAAGGACTGGTATCACTTGGAATACATTTAGTAGCATTTATTATAGCTTTAGTTGTAGGACTAATTTTATATAGACCAATAGGAGATTTAGTAATAAATACAACAAATATAGATGAGAGTATGCAAGAGGTTATAGAAAATAAGTTGGAGGAAATTGTAGGAAATGAAGAAAATGCTGAAATAGAAAATAATTTATTCGGAAACATACAACAAGGAGCTGTATCAGAGACAGCAAAAAGCATTTCAATTAATATAATATATGGAGCAACAATAATAATATTATTTATAATATTTAGAATAGCACTAGTATTTGTAAATGCAATAGCAAATTGGATAGCAGAATTACCAATATTAAAACAATTAAATAAAACAGGTGGAATTGTTTACGGATTATTAAGAGGGTTATTAGCAGTGTATGTTATATTATTAATAATCAATTTAATATCATCACTTAATCCACAAGGAGGATTAAATGAAGCGATAAATAGCACGTATTTAGCTAAAACAATGATGAATTACAATATTTTTAACTTGTTTTTATAAAAAAAATATATATTTGTTGCATTATGTAAGAAAATTTGCTATACTTTTATCATGAAATTTTTTAGGAGTTGAGTATTTTGAAAGAGAATAATAAGAACAAAAGAGAAAATAAAAGTGGGAATTCAAATAAAAAAAATAATGTAAAAACAAATCAAAAAAGAAATAAAAAGAAGAAAAAAGTATGGAAAAGAGTCTTGTTAATAATATTACTAATATTATTAATTGCAGGAGGAGTTTTTGCGTACAAGGTTCATAAAAATGGTGGAGGACTTTCAGGAATATTGGCAACAGCGGTAGGGCACGATGAAAATACTAAAAAGAATTTACAAGAATTTAAATGTTTAGTATTAGGAATAAGTACAGATGAGGAAGGAGCATTATTAACAGATACAATAATGGTTGCTTCATATAATCCAAATACACAAAAAGCAACATTATTGTCAATTCCAAGAGACACTTTTACAGGAACAAATCCGGCAAAAGCAACACCATACCAAAAAATAAATTCTGTATATAGTAGAAAAGAAGATCCACAAGATGTTTTAGATGCAGTAAATCAAGTAACAGGATTAAATTTAGAATATTATGTAATAGTAAAAACAGAAGGATTTATAAAACTTGTTGATGCAATAGGTGGAGTTACATTTAATGTTCCAATAGACATGGACTATGATGATACATCACAAGATTTACACATACATTTAAAAGCAGGAGAACAATTATTAGATGGAGATAAAGCAGAGCAATTAGTTCGTTTTAGACATAACAATGATGGTACATCTTATCCAGAAGAATATGGTGATAATGACATAGGAAGAATGAGAACACAACGAGAATTTATGATGGAAGTTATAAAGCAAACAGCAAAAGTTGAAAACATATTTAAATTAGGTGAAATTTTAGATGTAGCAGAACAAAACGTAATAACAAATGTAGATTTTAATGTAGCAAAAGACTATATACCATATGCGGTAGAATTTAATACAGCAGATTTATTAACAGCAACATTACCAGGTGAAAATACGAATAAAAATGAAGCGGGTACATGGGTATTTGTAGCAGATGAAGAAGAAACGGCAGTATTGATACAAGAATTATTTTATGATAGAGACAAACCAGAAGAAGTAACAGATGGAAATACTACTGGAAATACAACATCAGATTCAAATACAGTTTCAACAAAAACAAAATCAGAAATAAAATTAGAAGTAATAAATGGAACAGGAACAAGCAGTAAATTACAAAAAGCTGTAGATGAATTGGAAGAAGCAGGGTATAAAGTTACAAGAACAGGCTCTACAAATACAACATCAAAAACAGTTATAATGAACAAGAAAAATGTAAGTGGAGCTGTATTAGAAGGGATAGAGCAAACACTAACAGTAGGAACAGCACAAGATAGTACATCAAGCTCTAGTAAAGTAGATGTAACAGTTATATTAGGAAAAGATTATGAATAAAATATTAACGATAAGTTATCTAATTTAAGATAACTTATCGTTAAGAAATTAAAAAATATAATTTTAATAAACTATTTTTTTTCACTCTTGAGTAGATTTATTTTTTTTCATTTTAATAATGATTATCCATATTATAAATATTAAAAATATAATAAAAAGACCAATATAAAGGTAAATAACAATATTTGATTTTTCAACATCATGTGAAGCAATTAAAGTAGTTGTGTAATTTACACCATTTATCTGATATGTTACTTCACCTAAAATATCACCTTTATAAATAGGGGCAGTGATATCACTATTTAAATCAATAATAGGTGTAAGTTCTGAATTATCATTTACATTTACTAATGCAGGTATTGTCTCAGAAATTAATAAATCTAAACTTTTTGTATCATATGAAGCATTATCAACAGTGATATTTGTTACTACATCATTTTGATTAATAACATTTTTTAAAGCATAATTAGAAAAAGCATATTCGTAAAGAGATTTTGTAATATTAAATCTATCATCATTTCCAAGAACCACACATATAAGCTCTAAATCATTATTATAAGCAGCAGTAACTAAACAATGCTTTGCTTGAGAGGTAAAACCAGTTTTGCCTGAAAACACATATTGATAATAATATTCATCTCCAGCAATTAAAAGCCTATTTGTAGAATCATATTTTCTTGGCTCAGACATATTAGTAGCAGGAATAGCACAAGAAGCCTGACCGCTAATTTTAGTAAAAGTATCATTTTCTAAACAATATTTCATAAGAAATGCTAAATCATATGCTGTTGAATAATGGTTTTCATCATGTAATCCATATGCATTAGTAAAATGAGTGTTTTTCAGACCTAGTTCATCTAATTTTGTATTCATCATACTAACAAAGCTACTTATGGAACCACCTATATATTCAGCTAAAACATTTGCAGCATCATTTGCGGAATGGACAAGTAAAAGTTCTAATAATTGTCTAATTGTAAGTTGTTCACCTATTTGTATATCAGCAATAGAGTATCCTTCTGGAATAGTTTCAACAGCTTCATAACTTGCAGTTGCAATATCATCTAAATTAGAGCAATTTTCCAAAGTAAGAATAGCAGTCATTATTTTTGTAGTACTTGCAGGATACATTCTTGTGTTTTCATCTTTAGAATATAAAGGTTTTGTAGTTCTACTATCCATCAGATAAACACTGCCAGTATCAACAGAAGGAGCATCAGAAGCATTGCTAATATTTACATATGTATTTGAAAAAATTATCAAAAAAACAAAAGCTAAAATAATAAAAAGCCTTCTAATTTTAATTACATTTTTAACTTTCAATTTTCAACTCTCCTTATATTTACTTAAATAATATACAATATTTCGACAAGTTTTTCAATAGTAAACAAGTGAAAATTAAGTGAATTATATAATTACAATATATGAATTTTATATATAATATATATAATTTAAACAATATAAAAAAAATTATTACAAAAATAAGTAGAAAGAAAAAATAAAAAAATAGAAATAAAAAAATAAGAAAGGATGATAGTGTGAAATATATTAATAAAAAACAAAAAATAATATTAATAACAATTATATCAATTGTAACTTTAGCAATTGCTTATTATACATATATATCAAAAGCAAATGAAGAGTTTAATGTAGAAAATCAAAACTTAGAAATAGATGAAAAAGAAGATACTAATAATAAAAATTCTGTTGAAAATGTAAACAAAAAAGAAGCAGAAAATCCTGAAAAAATAATAGTACATGTATCAGGAGCAGTAAAAAATGAAGGAATTGTTGAATTAGAAGAAAAAACAAGAATAGCAGATGCAATAGAAAAAGCAGGAGGAGTAACAGAAAATGCTTATATGAAAGATATAAATTTAGCAACTAAATTAGAAGATGGTATGAAAATATATATTCCAACAAAAGAAGAGGCGGAATTAGAAAAGAAAAATGGAAGTTATAGTTATAATAGTGGAATAAATAGTGATGCTAATAATAGTGAAAAAAATAACACAAGTGGAAAAAACATAAGTAGTAAGGTAAATATAAACACAGCAACAAAAGAAGAATTGGATACATTACCAGGAATAGGAGAATCAACAGCTACTAAAATAATGAACTACAGAGAAGAAAATGGAAAATTTAAATCAATTGAAGAAATAAAAGAAGTAAGTGGAATAGGTGATAGTAAATATGAACAAATAAAAGACTTAATAGAAATTTAAGTCTTTTATACCCATTCCTCAATTAATTCTTTATTAACATTTAAATTTCCAGTTCCTATTCCGATATGTATATTAGGTTTTACGCTTCCGTGATAATCGCTCCCGCCAGAAATATACAAATTATTTTCTCTAGCATATTCTACTAAAGTATCTTTTTTATTGCTATCTGCAGAAGAAGGATGGAAACATTCTATTCCATCTAATTCTGAAACATTTCTCAAATCATTTATAAAACCAATTGTATCATTAAACCTATACTCAAAAGGATGAGCTAAAAAAGCCTTTCCATTAGCTTTGTGTATGATATCTATTACCTCATCATATTTAGGTCTAAATTCCATTCGGTTTGTAAAATATGGGCTTTGCGGATTTGCTAATCCTTTTCTAAAAAATAAGTTAAAAGAATTTGAGAGTTCTCCTAATATTTTAAGGTTTTCTTTGTAAGAAATTAATTCGTTATAAATAGATATTTCAATATATTCAGTTACTTTCTTTGGTTTTTCGATGTTATCTTTGTTATAAACAAGATTAAGTTTGTCACAAGCATTTAGCAATCTCTGGGCACATGTTTTTTGTTCATGTCTTAGTTTATCTTCAGAATAATATTTTTCAGACCAATTATTTATAATATCTACATCTACATTATATCCTAAAATCTCAAAACTTTTATCTTTGAAAACAGCATATAATTCGACTCCTTTTATAATTTTACCATTAAAAATATCGTTATTTAAAAGGGTTTTATCATTATATTGTCTGCAAGTATTGTGATCAGTTATAGAAATATATTCTAATTTTTTCTCTTCACACATCTTTAAAATTTCTCTAATTGTTTTATCTCCATCTGAATATATGGAATGAATGTGCATATCTACCATAATATTTCCTCCAATACTTAATTACAAGTATAATAATATCATGCATATAGATATTTTACAACAAAAGTGTTGAGAAAGTACAATTTTTCAAATATTTTCTTGACAAAATAAAAAATAAATAGTAAAATGTTAGCGTAAACTAACAAAAGGAGAATAATATGAAACTAACCAATTCACAAGAAGAATATTTAAAAACTATATATTTATTAGAAAAAAACAATAAAAAAGTAAGAGTAACAGATATTGCAAAAAAACTAAAAATAACAAAGCCTAGTGTAAATAAAGGAATAAACGTATTAAAAGAAATAGGGCTTGTTAATTATGAAGCATATGGAGATATTATACTTACTGAAAAAGGAAAAAAACTAGCATTAAACATAATAAAAAGGCAAGATATATTAGAAATGTTTTTGGTAAATGTTTTAGAAATAGAAAAAGATGAGGCAATAGAAGAGGCAAAGGCTCTAAAACATGCAATATCACAAAATACAGCTTTAAAACTAAATAAATATATTACAGAAGTTTTGAATTTAGAAGAGTTAGAATGTGGTTATAATATAAATAATGAAAAATGTAGAAATTGTTTAAGAGTAACTGCAAAAAATAGATTAAATAAAAATACTAATAATTAGGAGGATATTATGTTAGAACTAAAAGATGTATGTTTTACAAGAGATAATAAAAAAATATTAAATAATATAAATTTAAAAATAGAAACAGATAAATTCATTGCGATAACTGGACCAAATGGTTCAGGAAAATCGACATTAGTAAAAATGATAATGGGGATAGAAAAACCAGATTCTGGAGAAATTATTTTCGATGGAAAAGATATAACAAATTTAGAGATAAATGAAAGAGCAAAATTAGGAATTAGTTTTGCATTCCAACAACCTGTGAAATTTAAAGGAATTACAGTTTTTGATTTGTTAAAAATAGCAATTGGAAAACGTATAACTAAAAAAGAAGCATGTGAGGTTTTATCACAAGTTGGGCTTTGTGCAAATGAGTATATAGATAGAGAAGTAAATGGATCTTTATCAGGAGGAGAACTAAAAAGAATAGAGATTGCTACTGTAGCACTTAGAGGTTCTAAACTTGCAATTTTTGATGAACCAGAAGCGGGAATAGATTTATGGAGCTTTAATAATTTAATAGAAGTTTTTGAAAAAATGAGAGAATTGGTAAAAGGAACTACACTTATAATTTCACATCAAGAAAGAATTTTAGATATAGCAGATGAAATCATTTTAATGAAAAGAGGAAAAATAGAAAAAATAGGAAACAGCAAAGAAATATTAGAAGGTAATATAAAAGCTAATATTAATTGTTGTAGAGTAAAGAAAGTAGGTGAAAATACATGTCAAAATTAAATGATGAACTATTAAATGATGTAGATGAAGGTTTATTACAAGAAGTATCAGGTTTAGAAAAATTAAAATCTGGAGCTTACAATATAAGAAAAAATGGACAAGGTGTAGAAAGAAAAGTAACAGAAAATGTAAACATTATAACTAAAGGAGATAAACCTGGGATTAATATATATGTAAAAGAAAATGCAAAATTTGAAATAGTACATATACCAGTTATAATAACTGAAAGTGGATTAAAAGATTTAGTATATAATGATTTTTATATTGGAAAAAACGCAAATGTATATATAATTGCAGGATGTGGAATTCATAATGACCATCATAAAGACACGGAACATGATGGAATACATAGGTTTTTCTTAGAAGAAGGTGCAAAAGTAAAATATGTAGAAAAACATTATGGCGAAGGAGATGGAAATGGAAAAAGAATTCTAAATCCAGTAACAGAAGTATATTTAAAAAAGAATAGTTCCTTAGAAATGGAAAGTACTCAAATAAAAGGAGTAGATTCAACAATAAGGGAAACAAAAGGAACTTTAGAAGAAGGTGCAAGTTTTGTTGTAACAGAAAAAATAATGACACATGGAGAGCAATTTGCAAAAACTATATTTGATGTCCAGTTAAATGGAGATAATTCAAGTACACATGTGACATCAAGGTCTGTTGCAAAAGATAATTCTAAGCAATATTTTATCTCTAAAATATATGGAAATGCAAAATGCTTTTCACATAGTGAGTGTGATGCAATTATACAAGATAACGCAATTGTTACAGCAACACCAGAAGTTACAGCAAATAATGTTGATGCAAATTTAATACATGAAGCAGCGATAGGAAAAATTGCAGGAGAACAAATAACTAAATTAATGACATTAGGGCTTTCAGAAGAAGAAGCAGAACAGGAAATTATAAATGGATTTTTGAGGTAAAAATATGAATTATTTAATAAAAGATACAACTAAAGAAGAAAGAAAAAAGATTGTTAAAAATGCTTTTGGAATAACAATTGCAAGTAATGAAATGCCTTCTAAAGAGGTTGTTGAACTTACTAAAAAATATATTAATGGTGAAATGGAATTGGAAGAAATACAAAAAAAGGTAATAGAAATGTATAGAAAGAGGTAAATATGAGAGATCCTTATGTGTTAGAAGATGGAACATTAAAAAATAAACTTGGGATTACTGATTATCAGGAATTAAGACAAGCAGAAACAGATATTGGATATGTTAAATTAATAAATGCTAATCAAGAATTACATGAAGAATGTACACCTGAATTTTTAAAAAGAGTACATAAACATATTTTTGGAGATATATTTGAGTGGGCTGGAGAATATAGAACAGTTCCGCTATATAAAACAGAGATTGTAATACCAGGATTGAGTTTAGAATATGCAAAACCAAAAGATATTGAGACAAGATTAAAGTCTGAAATGAAGAAAATGAAAGAGTTTGATTGGTCTGGAAAAGGTATAGATGAAATAACTAAAAATTTTTCAAGTTTTATTGCAAAAATGTGGAGAGTACATCCTTTTAGAGATGGAAATACCAGGGCCATATTAACTTTTTCAAGTATTTTTGCTAAACAACATGGGTTTGAGATGGATATGAGTTCTTTAGTAAATCATTTAGGAAGAGTGGTAGATGAGGAAACAGGAAGAGTAACAAGATATAGTCTAAGAGATAAATTAGTGTTAGCAGCTTTAGATGAAAAAGATTATCCAGAACCAGAACATTTTGAGATGCTAATAAAACAAGCAATAGAAAATGGAATAAATAAAAAAATAGAAGATTTAAGCGAGATAATTGACAGATAAAAGAAGACCAACAAAAAAGTTAGCCTAAAATTTTAATAAAGATATAATGTATCTTCAATAACATATGAAACTGGTAAAACTTCTTCAGTATCTGAGTTAATCTTAAAAATTGGATGATTTGAAGAATCTTTATAAACAGAAACAGTTACTGTACCACATTTCTTTAGATTAGAATTTCCATTATTCAAATTTTTCACCCCTTTTCTTTTGCACTTTCTGATTATATAATAAATAAAAAGAAATGATTGTCTAATTTTATGAAACTAAGAAAAAAGTTTGCGAAAATGAAAAATCGAATATTCATAAATTAAAAAGCTATATTAACATAGTTATTATAGAATAAACAACAAAAAGTCAAAATAAATATATAAGTTATATTACGAACTATAAAAAAATTCTTAAACTTAAGAAAAATTGGTTGCGGGGAGTGTACAAGAATACTGGCATATTGCGTATTTCAGCATACACTGGTGGCAACCATGGTAAAATAATAAAAAATAATT
>CALXZU010000022.1 GCA_944393325.1 uncultured Clostridia bacterium | reverse complement strand
CACCTTGCTTCTGTAAATATTTTTATTTTTTATTATTATAATTTTAATGTATGGAAGTTAATCAACATTACAGGTGTAGATTTAAACTTACAATTTCCTGCTGGTTGGGAACAAGCAAAAGAAATAAAATATTCTCAAGGTTTTAACAAACCTTCTCCTCGTGATTTTGTAGGTTTCGGTCCTTTAACAGAACCTGAAAGTTTAGCTATTTACAATTTTACACTTTTACATGATTTTAGACTTATCATCACTTTTCATACTCAGGGAAAAGAAATTTATTGGCAGTTTCAAAATTTTAATCCACCAAGTAGTTTTTATATTGGTAGTAGATTTGCAGAAGTTAGCGGATATAAGTTAGCCCAAACTCCTTACAATTCTAGTTTTGCCGGATATAAAGATTGGTTTATTCAAGAATATAATAGACCTGGCTATACAATTGAAGCTGGAATTGGCATAAATCCTCTTCCTATTTCACAATTTGATGAAATCTACAATGATAATATTGGTATTTTGATTTTAGGGGCTATACTTTAAAAGAGCCACCCACAATAAATTGAGTAGCTTTAAATCCAATGGAATTGCTGTTTCCTTATTTTAAAAGCAGAACATTTTTAATGAAAAATTACACAGCAAAAGAAAAGAAGAAAAATTTCTTCTATTCTTTTGTTACCCATTTTATTAAATTTAAATTTGCTGGCTCTAATATCATTTTATGTTTTGGTATGACTCTAAATGTATAACCATAATTTCCACCTGTTGTTAATTCTATTTTAGTTGTAAAATAATATTTCTTTTCTTCTTCATTTTTCTCTGTAAGTTCCATTGGTGTTATGCTAATATCTTCTACTACGCCATTTTCTAAAATTTTACCATAATAAACTTGTACAGTTACATTATTTACATCTATATTAGGAAGAGTTACTTCACAACCTACTTCTATTTTATTTCCAGCATCTATTGTTATATTATCTAAGTCATTTTCAGTTTGAACAATTTTAACATCTTTCCAATTTGTATATAATTCTTTTTTCCATGCGTTAAATGCCGCTACATTATCTATATCACTATAATATTTTTTTGTTAATTTGCATAAAGGCATATAATAATCTTTTGTATAATCTACCAGCATTCTTGATGTACTATATTTTCCACCTGTGGTTATGATAGAATTTTTCATCATTTCTACCCACTTTGTAGGCATACCATTTTTATCTCTATTATAAAATGTTGGTATTATTTTTTCTTCTAATGTTCTATATAAACTTTGACTATCAGCTTGATCTTGTGCTTCATATGAATCATATTCTTGATTGCTTCCTATAGTCCAGCCATTAGTTTGATCATATCCTTCTGCCCACCAACCATCTAATACACTAAAGTTTATTACTCCATTTACAGATGCTTTTTGTCCTGATGTTCCTGATGCTTCCATTGGTCTTCTTGGATTATTTAACCATACATCTACACCACTTACTAAATATCTTGACATTGCAATATTATAATTTTCAAGCAAGAATATTTTTCCTTTAAATTGTGGCATCATTGATACTTGGTGTATATATCTTATTAAGTCTTGTCCTTCTTTATCTGCTGGATGTGCTTTTCCTGCAAATATTAGTTGTACAGGTTTTTCGGAATTGTTTATTATTTGTGTTATTCTTTCTAAATCTTTGAATATTAATGTTGCTCTTTTATATGTAGCAAATCTTCTTGCAAATCCTATTGTTAATGCATTAGGATTTATTTTTGAGATTATTTCGTTTATTTCTTCATAACTATGCCCTGAACGTCTAAGTCTTTCATATGTATTTTCTTTTACTAATTTTAATAATTTTTCTTTTCTATCATTATGTATACTCCAAATTTTATCATCTGGTACATTTCTTATTTTTTCCCACACTTGATCTTTATGCATATTATCTTGCCAATATGCTATTAAATATTTGTTAAATAATTCCTTCATTCTTGGTGCAAGCCATGAACATGTATGTATACCATTTGTTACATATCCAATCGGAGCTTCATTCGCTGCTATTTCTGGCCATACATCTCCAAATAGTTCTCTTGATACTGCTCCATGAAGTTTACTTACCCCATTTTTCTTCCCTGCAATTTTTAATGCTAATATCCCCATATTAAATCCATTGTCTAATTCTTTTCCTGGTTTCATTCCTAATCTTAAGAACTCTTCTCTATCTAACCCTAATCTTGGCCAAAAGTCTTTAAAATATTTTTCTACTAAATCAAGTGGAAATATATCATTTCCCGCTGGTACTGGTGTATGTGTTGTAAATACTGTTTTTGAGCTTGTTATATCCTTTGCCACATCAAATGATACTTGCTTTTCTTTGATAACATTTTTCATAAGTTCTAATGTTAAAAAAGCTGAATGTCCTTCATTCATATGATATACTGTTGGTTTTAATTTTAAATATTTTGTAAGTAACTCTACCCCTGCTTGCCCTAATACTATTTCTTGGCGGATTCTCATTTCTTGATCTCCACCATATAATCTTAAAGTTACATCTCTATCTTCTGGATTATTTTTTTCTATATCTGAATCTAATAAGTATAATGTTACTCTTCCTACTTTTATGCTCCATACTTTTAAATATAATCTTCTTTTTGGGAATTTTACAAATATAATTAAATCATCGCCTAAATCATTTTTTACAGGATTGATTGGTAAATCATATAAATCTATATCATTATATTCTGTTTGTTGATTTCCGTTTCCATCTATTTTTTGGTTAAAATATCCATTTTTATAAAGTAAACCTACCGCAACTAATGGTATTCCCAAGTCACTTGCTGATTTTAAATGATCTCCTGATAAAATTCCAAGTCCTCCTGAATAAATTGGTATTGTTTGATCTAATCCATATTCTGCTGAAAAATATGCTATTAAATCTTCCTTTTCTTCTGGATACATTTTATTAAACCATGTGTTTTTACTTGTCATATACCCTTGGAAATTTTCTACTACTTTATCATATTCTTTTAAAAATGGAATATCTTTTGCTACACTTTCTAATCTTTCTTGTGATACATGTTTTAAGAATTTAATTGGATTTTTATTTGATATTTCCCATAAATCTCCATCTATTTTTTGAAATAATCTTAAGAATTCAGTATTCCAAGACCACCACAAATTGTTCGCTATTTCTGATAATTTTTCTATCCTTTTTGGCAATTGTGGATTTACTGTTATCCTATTAAATAAATACATTTTTTATTCCTCCTTTGTATTTTTCATATTCCTTTTCCCTTATATCTCCATTTTATTTTTATCTTTTTTGTACATATCCATTATCTACTAAATATACCTATTTGTCAAATGTTTTTAGGTATTTTTTATAAAAAAATACAATGAAAAATGAAAAGGTGAATTTAGATTACTATATTAGCCATTAGATTTCTCTTTGCACAACTAATAAGTTAAGAAATCAAATTCTAATAATCTTTAGACTTTAGCATTTACAAAATTTTAAAACCTATAAAAAGAAGCAGGAATAATTTCATTGAAACGTTAAAGAGGCAAAAAGGCAATAGCAACATTAGTAAAATCTTAAGTCACATGGAAATATAGTAAAAGATATTTAAATCTTGCCAAATATGAAAAATATTTTTTACCAGAACTTTTAAAATTTTAACTAAACAATTTAGACAAAAAAATAGATGGAAAAACCATCTATCTACTTAAAAAATTCTCAAAATATCATTATAAGTAACTATCAAAAATATTCCAATTAAAATAGCAAATCCTAATAACTGAATATTTATTTCAGTTTCTTGTTTTAAAGGTTTTCTTCTTATCGCTTCTATTAACAAGATTAAAATTTTACCACCATCTAACGCTGGAATTGGTAAAAGATTTGTAACTCCTAGTGATAAAGAAATTAAAGCCATCATTTCAAAAAACTCTCTAAAACCATTAGTTTTGGCAACAACTTCAGAAATTCCAACTGGTCCCATCATTTGGTCTATTCCTACATTTCCTGTAAATAGTTGTTTCAAATTGTCAAATATAGAAAAAACAAATTCTTTAGTCTCAATCACACCATTTATACACCTATTTATAAAAGTATCCTCTGCTTTTTTCATATTAATTCCTAAATAATAATCTGAAACAATATCTGGAACAAGTTCAACTGTAACTTCTGCATCTCCTCTTTTTAAAACAAATTGTATTGATTTACTTTCTGAATTCTCTATTTTGTTATCTGTCTCTTCTGTATTTTGTTCTGTCTTGTTTAAAATTTCAATTGCTTTATCTCTATTTTCTTCTACATCTTCACCATTAATACTTAAAATTACATCATTATTTTCTATTCCCGCTTCTTCTGCAGGACTTCCCTTATCCATTGTAATAATTTTAGCATTTTCGTCCAAATAAATTCCTGTAATCTTTGATTTTACCTCTGTTGGTTTAACGTTAAAATTTAAAATTTCTCCATTTCTATCTATTTCTAAGCTTATCTCTTCACCATTATTTTTTTCCATTATATTATCTAAATCATACTTACTTTTTATTTCTTCATCATCTATTTTAACAACCTTATCCCCTTGTTGTAATCCTATTTCTTCTGCTGCATAACCATCTACAACCTCGTCTATTTCGTTAGAAATAAATGTACCTGATGTAGAAATTAAAATAAAGTATACTATAATAGCAAAAATAATATTAACAGTCGCACCAGCTATTACAATTGCAATTCTTTTCGGAATGCTAGCTTTTGAAAAAGAACCTTCTTTGTCAGATACTTCCTCTTCTCCTTCCATACTAACAAAACCACCGAAGAGGAATTAACCTTAATGCATATTTAGTTTCTTTTCCTTGTTTTTTCCAAATTGTAGGTCCAAATCCTATTGCAAACTCATTTACTCTAACTTTGCAAAGTTTAGCTACTAAAAAATGTCCTGCTTCATGTATTAAAATTAAGAAGCCTAAAAGAACCACAATTTTTATTATAGTTATCAAAACTCCTACCAATACTAAAAAAACCTCCTCAAACTATATTATGAAAAACACATATGCAAACGGTGCTAAAAATATTAGACTATCTATTCTATCAAGCATTCCGCCATGTCCTGGTATTAAATTACTATAATCTTTAATATCAACATATCTTTTAATACTTGATGCTGCAAAATCTCCAACTTGCCCGATTAAACTTAATATAACTCCTATACCAGCTATATATAGATAGGAAATATTTAAATCAAATAAATTATTTACTACACATGTATATATAAGCATTAAAATAATTGCACCAATTGTTCCTGCAATGCAACCTTCAATAGATTTTTTTGGACTTATAGCACTAAATTTATGTTTTCCGAATTTAGAGCCCACAAAAAATGCAACTATATCAGTTCCCCAAGATGCAAGTATTACATACCATATTAATATTTTTCCATCTTCCATTCCATCTATTAAAACAACAAACATTGTTAAAAATACTATATAAAATATTCCTATAAAAGTAAAAGCAATGTCTTTAAAATTTGTCTTCATTTCAGTCGCAATCACTTGTGCAAAGAGTATTAAAAGCATTATTGGTATAGTAAGTATCATTATTAAATTCAAATTTTCTGTTTTAATATTTGATAACATTGGTAGCATTGCAATTAGTAAACAACTTAAATATCCGTAACCATTTTACTGGTTTTGCCACCTTTGATATTGCATTAAAGTATTCATTCATAGCAAGAAAAGCAATTATAGTTAAAGCTATTGCTACTACTATATTATTACCCAAAACTAAAATTAATAACACTAATGGGAAACCTAATAGTCCTGATGTTATCCTTTTTATATCCATCTTATTTATCATTCCTTTTCATTTAATTTGCTCCAAACTTTCTTGTTCTTTTCTGATATTCAATTATAGCATTATCTAAATCTTCTTCAGAAAAATCTGGCCAATTTTTGTCAATAAATAAAAACTCAGAATATACTACCTGCCATGGTAGGAAATTGCTTAATCTTAATTCTCCACTTGTTCTAATTAATAAATCTGGATCAGGCATTCCTTTTGTATATAAATTATCTGAAATCATTTTCTCATTTATATCTTCTATATTTACATTTCCTGATTTAACTTCTTTAGCAATGTTTTTAACTGCTTTTACAATTTCATCTCTTCCTCCATAGTTAAGTGCAATATTAAAAGTAACACCAGTATTATTCTTTGTTCTTTCCATACATTTTAAAATAGATTTTTGCATACTTGTAGATAATGCTGTAATATCACCCAATATTTTTACTCTTATATTTTCTGTATCTGCTCTTTTTGAATAGTCATCCAAATAGTTTTGAAGAAGCATCATTAAAGCCTTTACTTCCTCTTCTGCTCTTTTCCAATTTTCTGTTGAAAATGCATATACTGTTATATAACTTAAGCCTATCTTATTGGCATATCTTACTATTTTTTCTAAGGTTTTAGCTCCTTCTTTATGACCATAGCTTGCACTTTTTCCTTGTTTTCTAGCCCATCTTCTATTTCCGTCCATTATTATTGCAATATGTTTTGGCATATTTTCTTTATCAAATTCCATTATGTTTCCCCTTTACTATTTATTTCTATTTTCAATGTATAAAGCTAAATTCCTTAAAAACTCAGCTTTATCACCAAAACCTTCTATATTATCTATTGCTTCTTTTGTTATTTTATTTAATATTTCTTTTGATTTCTCTATACCATATTTAGAAACATATGTACATTTTTCATGCTCTTTGTCATTTCCTACAGGTTTCCCTAAAATATTTTCGTCCCCTTCTTCAGACAAAATATCATCTTTTATTTGAAATGCTAATCCTATCTTTTCAGCATAAGATGTTAATTTTTCTAATTCTTCACTATTTGCTCCACCTAAAATTGCACCCATTCTAACACATAATTTAAGTAGTGCTCCTGTTTTATTTTCATGAATATATTTTAAATCATCATTTGTAATTTCTTTTCCTTCATATTCAGTATCAACATATTCTCCAGCAATCATTCTATCTACTGCTTTTGTAAACTCATTAAAAACTTTTAATTTTCTATCCAATTCTAAAAGCTCATTTTTATTATTTCCTATTCTATTCATGGTTTTATTTAAATCATCACTAATAACAATATATGCATAATTTAATAAACCATCACCTGCTAAAATTGCTGTTGCTTCATTGAATTTTTTATGATTTGTTAATTTTCCATGTCTAAAATCGTCATTATCAATGCCTGGTAAATCATCATGTATTAAAGAAAAATTATGTACCATTTCTATTGCAACACTATAAGGCATACATTTTTTTATATCATTTTGGAATAATCTATATGTGGAAATCACAAGTATTGGCCTTAGTCTCTTTCCACCTGCCATTAAACTATATTCCATTGATTCATTTAATACGCCTTCTAAACAGTCCTTTTTTCTTAAATATTTTTCTAATTCTATATTTATTTCTTCTTGGTATTTTTTTAGTTCTTCTTTAAAATCCATCTTTTTCCCCTCACAATGACAAAAATTTACCACTCTTTTTAAACTGACATTACTTCTTTTTCTTTATTTGATACCATTTTATCTACTTCTTCTATATATTTATCTGTCATTTTTTGAATTTCATTTTCTGCATTTTTAAGTTCATCTTCTGTCATTTCTCCATCTTTTTGCATTGCTTTTGCTGAATCTATTCCTTCCCTTCTTACATTTCTTACTGCAACTTTTGTTTCTTCTCCCATTTTCTTTATGTCTTTTACTAATTCTTTTCTTCTTTCTTCATTTAATTCTGGAAAAGCTAATCTTATTACTTTTCCATCATTATTAGGATTTATTCCTATATCAGATGCTAATATTGCTTTTTCAATTTCTTTTAAAACACTTATGTCCCATGGTTGAATAACAATTAATCTTGCTTCTGGCACTGATATTGCAGCTACCTGATTAATTGGTGTTTGTGTTCCATAATAATCTATCCTGATTTTATTTAATATTGCAGGATTTGCTCTTCCTGCTCTTACTTCTGCTAATTTTCCACTAAAAACATCAATTGTTTTTTCCATTTTTTCTTCTAAATTTTTGTAATCCATAATAATCTCTCCTATCTTTAATTTTAATTTTTCCTATTTCACAATAGTTCCTATTTTTTCGCCTTTTATTGCTCTTACTATGTTTTCTGGGTCTTCTATTCCGAATACTAGTAAAGGCATTTTATTGTCTCTGCACATTGCTATTGCTGTTGAATCCATTACTTTTAAATCTTTTTCTAATACTTCCATATATGATACTTCTTCATATTTTTTTGCATTTGAATTTATTTTTGGGTCATCATTATATACGCCATCTACTGTTTTTGCAAGTAAAATTATATCTGCATCTATTTCTATTGCTCTTAAAACCGCTGCTGTGTCTGTTGTAAAAAATGGATGTCCTGTACCACATGCAAATACTACTACTCTTCCTCTGTTTAAATGTTTTTCTGCTTTTCTTTGTATAAAAGGTTCTGCTATTTCTCTCATTTCAATTGCTGTTTGTACTCTTGTAAATACTCCTCTTGCCTCTAACGCATCTTGAAGTGCTAAACCATTCATTGCAGTAGCTAGCATTCCCATATAATCTGCTGTTGTTCTTTCCATCTGATGTCCATTTCTTCCTCTCCAAAAATTTCCTCCTCCTACTACTATTGCTACTTGTACTCCCATTTCTACTATTTCTTTTACTTTATCACATATTTTTCCTACTGTTTCTACATCAACTCCTGTTCCTTTTTTTCCTGCCAGTGCTTCTCCACTTAACTTTAACAATACTCTTTTATACTTTATTTCCTGCATTTTCCTACTCCTTATTTTTATTTTCTAGCATATTTTATCATATATTTTGAAAAAATACAGTATTTTTTTAATAATTTCTTAATTTTTAAACAATAGACATTAAAAAAGTAACTTTTAATATAGTTTTATAGCAATATCTATTTAACTTTTTTATGTATTAATATTTATTATTTTATTATTTTTGTATTCTTCTATTTTTTTCTTGCTTTTAATACAAATAAGAGGTTTACTAACCTAAAAAGTAGCAAACCTCTTTATTTATTATTTTATTGTAATTGTTTCATAACTTCTTCTGCAAAATTTTCTTCTTTTTTCTCTATTCCTTCACCTTTTTCAAATCTTGCAAATTCAATTACTTCTGCATTATTTTCTTTTAATAAATCAGAAACTTTTTTGTTTGGATCTTTTACAAATACTTGATCTACTAAGCATACTTCTTCAAAGAATTTTCTAATTCTTCCTTGAACTATTTTTTCAGCAATTGCTTCTGGTTTACCTTCATTCATTGTTTGTGCTTTTAATATTTCTTTTTCTTTATTTAATCTATCTTCTGGAACTGATGTTTCATTTAAAAATTCTGGTCTTGCAGCTGCAATTTGCATACATACATCTTTTGCAACTTCATGATTTCCACCTTTCATATTAACTAAAACTGCTATTTTTCCATCTCCATGAATATATTTTTCTATTAATCCTTCAGATTCAAATCTTACAAATCTTCTTATATTCATATTTTCTCCAATTTTTGCAATTTTGTCTGTTAATACATCTTTTACTGTTTTTCCTGATTCAGCAATTGATTCTTGTGCTAATAAATCATCTAAATCTTTTGGACTTTTTTCAACTACTTGTCTTGCTACACTTAATACAAAACTTTTAAATTCTTCATTTTTAGCAACAAAATCTGTTTCAGCATTTACTTCTACTATAGCTCCCACTTTTCCATCTTCTGCAACATATGCTTCAACTAAACCTTCTGCTGCAACTCTTCCTGATTTTTTAGCAGCTTTTGCAATTCCTCTTTCACGTAATAATTCGATTGCTTTTTCCATATCTCCATCTGTTTCTGTTAAAACTTTTTTGCAGTCCATCATTCCTGCACCTGTTTTTTCTCTAAGATCTTTTACTTGACTTGCTGTAATCATATCTATTTCCTCCCTTTTATATTTTTAAAGAGTAGAGCAGAAAAGCTCTACTCTTCTTATTTAACTTTTTTACTATTCTTCTACTTTTTCTTCTTCATTATTATCATTTTCTTCAGCTACAACTTGTTCTATTGATGTTGCTTCTTCTTCTATTGATTGTTCTTCATTTTCACTTTCTACATCAAAACTTTCACCTTGTTTTCCTTCAATAACAGCGTTTGCCATAACATCTGCAATTAACTTAACAGCTCTTATAGCGTCATCATTTCCTGGAATAACATAATCAACATCATTAGGATCGCAATTTGTATCAACTAAACCTACTGTTGGTATTCCTAATTTTTTAGCTTCTAATACTGCTATTCTTTCTTTTTTTGGATCAACTAAGAATATAACTCCTGGTAGTTCATTCATTTCTTTAATTCCACCTAAGTTTCTTTCTAATTTTTCCATTTCCTTTTTAAGTAATATTACTTCTTTTTTAGGTAATACATCGAATGTACCATCTTCTGACATTGTTTCTAAATCTTTTAATCTTTGAATTCTTTTTTGAATTGTATCAAAGTTTGTAAGCATACCACCTAGCCATCTTTTGTCAACATAGTACATACCACATTTTAATGCAGCTTCTTTCATACATTCTTGAGCTTGTTTTTTTGTTCCAACAAATAGAATTGTTTTTCCTTCTTCTGCTTGTTCTCTTACAAAATCATAAGCCTCATCTAATTTTTTTGATGTCTTTTGTAAATCGATTATATGGATACCATTTCTAGCTTGAAAAATATATTCAGCCATTCTTGGATCCCATCTTCTAGTTTGATGTCCGAAATGAACACCAGCTTCTAGTAATTGTTTCATTGCAACTACTGACATTTTAAATTCCTCCCTTTTTGTTATTCTTCCGCTTAAGTTTTTCATTTCTTAGGACCTAAATATTTAGGCACTTCCCGTGAAACTGCTTTAAGCGTGTTTAATCACGATAACTATTATATCAAAGTTTTTTTTAGATTTCAAGTATTTTTTCAATTTTTTCCACTTAATTTTTCAATTTTTTCTACTCAATTACTTTTGATATTTTGCCAGAATAGTAAATATTTTAAAAAGCAGATGCCAAAATATTGAAATTTCTTATAAAATACTGTATAATGTCTAAGAATTACTAAGGAGGTAAGTTATGGAAGAAGTAAAAATCGGAAGAGTTTACAGACATTTTAAAGGCAATTATTATTTTGTGGAAAACATTGCATATGATTCGGAAACTAAAGAAAGAATGGTAGTTTATAAACCTTTATATAATAGAGATGATAATAGAAATATCTGGGTTAGACCTGAGAAGATGTTTTTAGAAAAAATACCTGAAAGAAAAGATAATATAACAGGTCAAAAAGTAAGATTTGAAATAGTCGATGATATCGAAAAAAATTATTTAAAATAAAAGGATGTGTCCCAAATGCTCGTTTTCGAGCAAAAGGAAACGTCCCCAAGGAGGTTATTATGATAGATATAAAATTATTAAGGGAAAATCCTGATTTAGTTAAGGAAAATATTAAGAAAAAGTTCCAAGATGAAAAAATTATTTTAGTTGATGAAATTTTAGATTTAGATATAAAAAATAGGAAAGCTCAGCTTAATGGTGATAATTTGAGATCTGAAAGAAAAACTTTAAGTAATGAAATTGGTAATTTAATGAAACAAGGAAAAAAAGAAGAAGCTGAAGATGTTAAAACAAAAGTAAATGATATCAATACTAAACTTGAAGAAAATGAAAAATTAGAACATATTTATTCTGAAGAAATTAAGCAAAGAATGATGAAAATTCCAAATATAATGCATGAATCTGTTCCTATTGGCAAAGATGACAGTGAAAATGTTGAAATCGAAAAATTTGGTGAACCTTTTGTTCCTGATTATGAAATACCACATCATAGTGATATTATGGAAGCTTTAGGTGGTTTAGATTTAGAAAGTAGCAGAAGAGTTGCAGGGCAAGGTTTCTACTACCTAATGGGTGATGTTGCAAGACTACATTCAGCTGTACTAACTTATGCAAGAGATTTTATGATTAATAAGGGATTTACTTATTGTATCCCACCTTATATGATACGTTCTGATGTTGTTACAGGTGTTATGAGTTTTGAAGAAATGGATGCTATGATGTATAAAATTGAAGGTGAAGATTTATATTTAATTGGTACTTCTGAGCATTCAATGATTGGTAAATTTAAAGACCAAATTCTAAAAAAAGAAGATATGCCATATACAATGACATCATATTCTCCTTGTTTTAGAAAAGAAAAAGGTTCTCATGGTTTAGAAGAACGTGGTGTTTATAGAATACACCAATTTGAAAAGCAAGAAATGATTGTTGTTTGTGAACCAGATGACAGTTGGAATTGGTATAATAAAATGTGGCAATATACAGTTGAGTTTTTCAGGAGTATGAATATACCTGTTAGAACTTTGGAATGTTGTTCTGGTGATTTAGCTGATTTAAAAGCAAAATCTTGTGATGTTGAAGCTTGGTCTCCAAGACAAAAGAAATATTTTGAAGTTGGCAGTTGTTCTAATTTAACAGACGCTCAAGCTCGTAGACTTGGTATTAGAATTAAGGGTGAAAATGGTAACTATTTTGCACATACTTTAAACAATACTGTTGTTGCTCCACCAAGAATGCTTATTTCTATTATGGAAAATAATTATAATCCAGATGGAAGCGTAACTATCCCAGAAGTTTTAAGACCATATATGGGTGGTTTAGAAAAAATACTGTTTTCTGGGACGGAGGAAAAAAACAGCTAGGAGGAAATTATGTTAGTTAAAAATCCAAAATTTGAAGTATCAGCAGTTAATCAAAAACAATATCCAAAAAACAATTTGCCTGAAATCGTTTTAGTTGGCAAGTCTAATGTTGGTAAATCAAGTTTTATAAATACAATGATTAATAGAAAAAAATTGGCAAGGACAAGTAGCGAACCTGGTAAAACTAGGCAAATTAATTTCTATAATATGGATGATTTATTCTATTTTGTAGATTTACCAGGTTATGGTTTTAGTAAAATGTCTAAAAATGAACAAGAACAAGTAGGAAAGTTTATTGAAGAATATCTTTTTAGCAGAAAACAAATTGCTTTAATTGTTTTTTTACTAGACATTAGACATTCTCCTACTCAAAATGATAAACTTATGTATAATTATATAATTTCATCTAAGTTACCTTTTGTCATTTTGGCTAACAAAGCTGATAAAATTGCTATCACAAAAGTTGATGATACTGTTAAATCTTTGCAAAAAGAATTGAACCCTATTGGTGATATTCCTACTTTTCCTTTTTCTTCTGAAAGGAAAATTTACAAAGATGCAGTGTGGGAATTTTTAGATGATTTTTTAAATATTTAATTTTGTAGTGATTTTGTAATCACTACTTTTTTATTGCTTTTTAACTCTTTTACTTTTTTGTTTACATAGATTTGTTTTTTCCCTCCCAAAAGTTTTAATTTACTTAAAACTTTCTAATTTTTTTCACAAAATATTCACAAATCTATTGTATTATATTACCAGTTTAGGATATTATAATTATAATGAAAGATAAATTTTAGGAGGTCTTGAAAATGAATGAAAATAATAATGAACAAAAAAATGTTGTTTATGAAGTAAAGAAAGAAGGAAATTCAAGTTTTAAAACTGTTCAAGATCCTAACAGCTATAAAGGATATGAAACTAATAACAAGTCAAATTCTGGAACTGGTTTTCTAAAAAGTGTGTTCATCCCTTTTGTTAGTGGTGTTGTGGGCTGTGCAGTCGTTGTTGGTACATGCTTTGGTGTTCCTTCAATTCGTGCTAATATTTTAGGAACTGATAATTCTACAAGTAACTCTTCAAGTTCTTCAGAAGCAAATGGATATGTTAGCCAAACTTCTCTTTCTAACTATTCTGATACAGCTGTATATGCTGCAAATAAAATCTTACCTTCTATTGTTGGTATAACAGTAGAATATAATGTAAACTCTTTAATTTCGATGTTTGGAAATAGAGGTCAATCAAGTACTGCAACAGCTTCTGGTTCTGGTATTATAATTAGTGAAGATGGTTATATTTTAACAAATAATCACATAGTTTCCTCTTCATCTGATAGTGACTTTTACGAAGTTTCTTCTGCTACGAAAGTTACTGTTAAATTATTTAATGATGAAACAGAATATGAAGCAGAAATCGTTGGTACAGATGAACAAACTGATTTAGCAGTTATTAAAATTGATAAAACTGATTTACCTAAAGCTGAATTTGCTGATTCTGATAATATCAAAGTTGGAGAATTCGCAATGGCTGTTGGTAACCCTTTAGGTATGCAAAGTAGTATTACTTGTGGTGTTATCAGTGCTGTAAATAGAGAAATTACAGATTCTGACGGTATTACTTATAATTTAATTCAAACTGATGCTGCAATTAATGCTGGTAATAGTGGCGGTGCTTTAGTAAATAGCGAAGGTCAAGTTATTGGTGTTAATACTTTAAAATTACAAGGTGATGGTATTGAAGGTATGGGATTTGCCATTCCTATAAATTCTACTGAAGATGTAACTTCTCAATTAATTGAATATAGTAAAGTTAGAAGACCTTATATCGGTATTACTGGTATGGATTTAGATGAAGAAACTGCAAAAGCAAATGATTTAGTTGTCGGAATTTATGTAAAAGCTATTGATGATTTCTCAGCAGCAGAAAAAGCAGGTATTAAACCTGGTGATGTTATTATCGAAGCAGATGGTCAAAAAATAACTACTATGGACGAATTAAATGAAATTAAAAATAAACATCAAATTGGAGACGAGATGACTGTTAAAGTAAATAGAAATGGTCAAGAAAGAGATATTACTATTACTTTAGATGAACAACCTTAATAAATAAAAATAAATTATAAATAAAACCTAAATACACTTTATTAAATTTAATAAGGTGTATTTTTTTACATTAGATAGGAATTTTAAGAAAAAATTAATCTTCTTTTTATATTTTTTTCACTCTTAGTTCACAAAATGGACAAAAATAATCATTAAAATATAATTAAATCAGTTGAAATACTGATTTAAAATAAAAAACATCCCCTTTTATTTTCAAAAAGAGAAGCTGTTATATGCTTCTCTTGATTTTTTATGTAGCTGTTTTTTTCCTCCGTCCCCAAAAACAGCTATTATAAAATTATCATGTCCATTTCACTTGTGTCTGTTTCGTTTCCATATGCATATATTATATATAATGCATTTGGTGTTAAATAAAATTCTGTTGAATTTTCTATTTTATAGATATCACTATTTACATCTCTTGTATATATATTATACCCCATACTTGATAAATCTTTTGATTTTTGTTCTTCTTCTTGTATTTTCACGTTTATTCTATTTTGGATGTCTTGTTCTTCTAATTTTTCTATTTTTAAAACTTCTTGTAAATTTATTTCTTTATTGTTTCTTAAATCATAATTATATGTTTGTATCATTATTTTTTGTGCATTTGAGCCTTGTTTTAAACTAGCTTTTATAATAAGTGATAATATCCCATCTTGTACGTTTGCTACATAGTCTACATTATACATTATATTAGAATTTTCACTTTTTAATACATTTTCTGATAAAGTTTGAAATGTTTCTTGTATTTCTTTGTTAAATTCATCTACTATTTCATTGTCTACATTTATTTTAGGAATATTTACTTCTAAATTATAACTGTTTAATTTGCTTTCTTTTTTCTGATATTCTGTGTATATTAAATCCTTATCTTGTTCTTTTTTCTTGTTATCATTTTCTCCATTATAATTGTCTATACCATTTATAAATAAATCATTAAATCCTGTTTCTAATGTTATTATTTCTTCATCTGTTTTATTTCCATATTGAGACTCACTTCCTATCCCAAAAAGACTTCCTAAATCTATTCTTGCATAAAATTGAACATAGAAAGCTACTATTACACATGTTATACATACTAATATAACTGATATATATATTATTAATTGACTTTTTTTAATTTTTTCTTTTTCTGGTAAGGTTACATTCATATTTTTTACCTCATTTACTTTTTTTACATCTTCTTTTATTATATCATTTTTTTTAATATTAATCAATATTTATTTTTCTTTACATCTTGACTATTCCGCTATTTTAGAGTATCATTATATAGATATAAAACTATAATAAATTTTATAAAAGAAATGAGGAATTAAAAGTATGTTATGTTCAGAATGTAATAAAAACCAGGCTGTGCTTTTTTATAAAAAAATTGAGAATGGCAAAGAGTCTTTAGAAGGGTATTGCTATGATTGTGCTAAAAAGAAAGGTATCAATCCTTCTGATGTTATTGCAGAACAAAATAGTATTCTTTCTAAGGATAAAATTAATTTTAATGATATGACAAGTCAGTTTGAAAGTATTTTTAAAGATTTAGCTGAAAATATAAATTTAGAAGATATAGAAAATATGGATGGTGCTATTACTTTTGGTAGCCAAAATAGTGATGACCCTGATGCTCCTAAAATTTCTGGTGCGGCTATTCCTATTGGTTCTATTTTTTCTAATATGTTTTCTAATAACCAAAATAACAATGAAGAACAAGAACCTTTAGGTGGCAGAAAAAAAGTTAAAGTTGAAAGAAAGAAAAATAAGAAACAAAATAAGAAAAAGAAATTTTTGGATACTTTTGGTACTAATTTAACTAATAAAGCTCAAAATAATGAGTTGGATATAATTATTGGTAGAGATAAAGAAATTCAAAGAGTTGTTCAAATATTAAATAGGCGTTCTAAAAATAATCCTTGTTTAATTGGTGAACCTGGTGTTGGTAAAACTGCTATTGCTCAAGGGTTAGCTATTAAAATTGCCAACCACAATGTTCCTGCTAAACTTCTTAATAAAGAAGTCTACTTATTAGATATGACTTCTATTATTGCTGGTACTCAATTTAGAGGGCAATTCGAGTCAAGAATGAAGGGGATTATTGATGAGTGCAAAGAGTATGGAAATATAATTTTAGTTATTGATGAAATTCATAATATAATTGGTGCAGGAGACGGTGAACATTCTATGAATGCTGCAAATATTTTAAAACCTGCTCTTTCTAATGGTGAAATCCAATTAATTGGTACTACTACTTTAAAAGAATACAGAAAATATATTGAAAAAGATTCTGCTTTAGAAAGAAGATTTCAACAGGTTTTAATTGAAGAGCCTAATGAAGATGATTCTATTTCTATATTAGAAGGAATTAAAAAATATTATGAAGAATATCACAAAGTAAAAATCTCTTCTGATGTAATTCGTCAAGCTGTAATTATGTCAGAAAAATATATTCATGATAGATTTTTACCTGATAAAGCAATTGACATATTAGATGAGGCTTGTTCTAGGATTAACTTAGAAAATAAGGCTTTATATAAATTAGAAATGTTAAAACAAGAACTTTCTAAAGTTCAGGCTGAAAAAGAAGAGGTTGTTGCAGCTGATTCTACTGAAGATTACCAAAGAGCTGCTGACCTTAAAACTCGTGAATGTCAATTAATTGAAGAAATTGATAAATTAAATGAAAAAGCTAAACCAAAACAATTAACTGTTCAAGATATTGCAAATGTAATTGAGAGTTGGACTAAAATTCCTGTTAAAAAGATTACAGAGGCTGAGACTCAAAAACTATTAAATTTAGAATCTAACTTACATAAGAGAATTATTGGTCAAGATGATGCAGTAAATAGTGTTGCAAGAGCTATTAGAAGAAATCGTGCAGGTTTAAAGAGTACTAATAGACCACCTTCATTTATCTTTGTTGGACCAACTGGTGTTGGTAAAACTGAACTTGCAAAATCTTTAGCTTATGAGATGTTCGGTTCTGAAGATTCTATTATTAGAATTGATATGTCTGAATATATGGAAAGTCATTCTACTTCTAAATTAATAGGTGCACCTCCTGGATATGTTGGTTATGATGATGCCGGACAGCTTACTGAAAAAGTTAAGAGAAAACCTTATTCTATTATTCTTTTAGATGAAATAGAAAAAGCTCACCCTGATGTGTTTAATATTTTATTACAAGTATTAGATGATGGTAAATTAACAGATAGCCAAGGAAATAGTGTTAGTTTTTCAAATACAATAATAATTATGACATCAAATGCTGGTTCTAATACTAATTCTAATTCAATTGGTTTTGGTAAGCAAACTCTTGATAAAGGAAAAGTTTTAGATAAATTAAAAGATGTATTTAGACCTGAATTTTTAAATAGAGTTGATGAGATTATTAGTTTTGACCCATTAACTAAAGAACAATTATTACAAATAGTTGATTTAATGCTTGAAGATACTAAAAAGGCTCTAAAAGAAAAAGATATTACCATGAGTATATCTCCTAAAGCTAAAGACTTTATTTTAGAAAAAGGTACAGATATCAAATTTGGTGCAAGACCTTTAAGAAGGGCTATTCAAAGATATATTGAAGATGAACTTTCTGAGATGATTTTAAGAAATACACTTCAAGATGGACAAAATGTTAAAATAGATTTTGAAAATGATGAATTAAAATTTAATGTAGAAAAATAGGAGAAAAGAATGTTAAAACATATACCTAATATACTTACAATAATTAGATTTTTATTAATACCATTTATATTATTTTATATTTTTACCGGAAACTATATTTTAGCCTTCATAGTTTTTACACTTTCTGGTATAACTGATATTGCAGATGGCTTTATTGCAAGAAAATATAATTTAATATCTAATTTTGGTAAACTTATGGATCCTCTTGCTGACAAATTAACACAAATCGCAACATTAACTTCTTTAGTTGTTGTCCATATTATACCTCTTTGGATTTTAGTTGTTGTAATTTCTAAAGAATTTATAATGATTTGTGGTGCCTCTTTCCTTTATGGAAAAGATGTTGTTGTTTATAGCAAGTGGTACGGGAAACTTGCTACTGTTCTATTATATGTAGCAATAGTATTTTCACTTCTTACAAAACAGTTTGAACTTACTGGAATATGGTCTAATATTGATTTAATACTATTTTGCTTAGCTGTAACTGCTACATTATTTTCTCTTATCATGTATATTAAGGATTTATACAAAAAAGGTTTTATTGATAAGGAAGATTTAAAAAAAGAGGTTACTGTTGATAAGAAGGAAAAGAAGAAAAAATAAAATATGAAAGAGGGTGTCCTGAAATAGGAAACCCTCTATTTTTACTCATAATCTTTTATTAGTTGATTTAAGTTTTGTTTTCCATTTACCCTTATACCTTTTTCCATTTTTATTTTATCAGTGTCTGTTAAATATTCAGTTGCAATATCAGTTTCCATATATTTTTCCTCTACTTTTTACTATTTTTAATTATATGTATAATAATTATTTTTTTACATATAATAATAAAAAATTGTATACATTTGTTGACAATTGTATACATTTTATACTATAATATATTAAAAGATTGATAAGGAGGATAAGAAATGTCTACTGTTAAAATAAATGATAATATAAAAAATGAAATTACGCCTATATTAAATGACTTGGGACTTTCTTTAAGTGAAGCCATTAACATTTTTTTACATCAAATCAAATTAAATAATGGTTTACCATTTGCTGTAAAAAGAAGAGGAATAGTTGAATTAAATGATGGTTATGGTTCATATATTTGTGAAAATGGTCATCTACATGATTATAGCAAAATTAATTTTAAGAAATTGGAAGAAGAAGCAAAAAACAATAAAGTATACAATAATATTGGAGAATTGATACAGGATATAGAAAAGGATGAGTAAATTATGTATAAAATAATAATGAGTAATAAATTTAAACAAAATCTAAAAAAAGTAAAAAGGAGACGGTGTAAACTTAAACATTTTGTATAATATAATTGATAAATTATCTAAAGGTGAAACATTACCACCAAAATACAAAAACCATCCTTTGAAAGGAAATTATAAAGGATATTATGATTGCCATATTTTACCTGATTTAGTATTAATATATAAAATAGAAAAAGATAGATTAACTTTATTACTAATTGACATAGAAACTCATTCAAATCTATTTTAACATTTAAGATATTTTAAGTTTATCAGCTATTAAATGAAAAATAACTCTAATATAGAATAGAGTTATTTTTCATTATATATTTTTACTCATAATCTTCTATTAATTGATTTAAGTTTTGTTTTCCATTTATTTTTATTCCTTTTTCCATTTCTATTTTATCAGTATCAGTTAAATATTCAGTAGCAATATCAGTCTCCATATATTCTTCCTCACTTCCATCATCTAAAATTTTAAAAACTTTAACAATACCATTTATATCTTTTACTAAAAAGTGCTCATTACAACTTCCTTCAACTTCTTTAGAAAGTACAATATCACTATCTGTAAACTTTTCTATTTCCCACTCTCCATATCTTTCTTTTAATTCTGATTCACTTAAGTTCACAAATTCTTTAGGTACTTCTACAAACTCACTAGTAGTATGTCCACATTCTTTAAATGTTTCCTTAAACGTAATAAATGCATTAGGCGATATTCTCTCTTCATTTGAATTAGTTACAATTATATTTTCAGTATTTAACTCTACTTTATTCTCTTCATTTTTAGAAGTATTTTCTTCTGTTGCAATTTCTTTTACTATTGTCTCTTCTTTTTCATTATCATTTTGTGAATACAAAATAAAACCTGTGACAATTGCTCCTATTATAACTATAATTGTAAGCAATATAATAATTATTTTATTCATTTTAAAATCCTCCATTACCTTTTGTCTTTATTGTTTACAATTATTTAATAATTTATACCATATTTTTACAAAATTAATATAATGTTTTAATATATATCCTTCCTTTATCGTTCACAGTTATAGTAATTTCACCATTTAAATCTGTTCTATATATTTTTGTATTCTTTTTTTCTAACCTTTCTATAATCTCCTTTGAAGGATGCCCAAACATGTTATTTTCCCCTACTCCTATTAGAGAAATATTAGGTTTTATTTTTTCTAAAAATTCCTCTGTACTTGATGTTTTAGAACCATGATGAGCAACTTTTAGAATTGTACTTTCTAATATATTACTATTTTTATAAGTTTTACAAATTTCTTCTTCTGCTGACTTTTCAATATCTCCTGTAAAAAGCATTGAAAAATTATTATAGTTTAATTTCATAACAATAGCATTATTATTTAATTTATTTTCCTCAATTTGCTTTTCCTTTGGCCATAAAATATCAAAATAAATATTTTTTTCTATATTTATTCTATCCCTCATTTTTACTATTAAAACAGGAATTTTCTTTTCATCTATTATTTTTAAAAACTTTTCATAATTACTTGAATTTTCCTCTTGTTTTGAAATAATAACTCTATTTACTTTAAGTTCTTCTAAAACAGTAAGTAAAGAACCTACATGATCTTCGTCAAAATGTGATATAAACATATAATCAATTTCTTTATATCCTCTATCTAATAAATATGGAATTAAAGTGTTTTTACCAACATCAAAATCTGAGCTTGTACTTCCCCCTCCATCTATTAAAATTGTTTTATTTTTAGGAGTTACAATAAAACTTGAATCACCTTGTCCTACATCTACAAAATATATTTTTAAATCTTTTTTTATAAAATAAAAATTTAGAACAGAAATACAAATTATTATAATTAAAATACTTGTTATAATTTTATTTTTATAATTAATTATTTTCAATATATAATCTTTTCTTATTTTATATTTATATAATGCTATTAAATTTCTAATACGTCTTTGCGTTGGATTTAGTTTCTTATCATGATATAGCTTATAAATATAATGAAATATAATAAAAATTATATAAATGATTACGATAGTAACTATATTAGGTGTTGTAACATATATTTTTGAAAATGGTAATTTACTAAAATCTGATATTAAAATTAATAAATCTATGAATAATTCTAATATACCAGAAAAAATCATTGCTAATTCGAAATATATAAAAGAAATAATAACTACTATTGTTCCTAAAATTGTAAGAGATCCAATTATAGTGCTTACAAGTAAATTTGTGATTAAAAAATATGTTCCAAATAAATTAAAATTATATAACATAATAGGATATACTGTTAAACTTGCTGATATTGTTATTGCAAGTATTTCTTTTATTTTTGAAATTATAATTATTAGCTTTCTATTTATTCTATATTTATATCTTCTGTCTTTTATTTTTATATCTCTTAAAATTGAATAAATAGTTTTATTAAATATAAGAATTCCTAGTGTTCCTAAATATGATAATTGTAATCCTATATTTGTAATTAAAAATGGATTATATATAAGCATAATAAGTAGAGAAATAGAAATTGATGTCCATATATCGTTTTTCCTATAAAATAGTCCTGCTCCCATTATTAATATCCCCATAATACTTGCTCTTACAATTGATGCAGAAAATCCTGTAAGCACTGTATAAAATATTAAACAAATAATAATTATTATTCTTGTTTTTCTTTTTCCTAAACTATTTTTTAAAGCAAAAAACAATCCTGTTATTATATATGTAACTTGCATTCCTGACACCGCTAAAACATGTGATAAACTACTTATTTTAAAACTTTCTTGTATATTTTCATCGATTTGTTCATCATCCCCAATTAGTAACCCAAGCAACATATTTGCCTCTTTTTCATTTAGTAAATTATTTATTTTTTCTTTCATTTTATAAGATATTTTATTTGATAAACTAATTATTAAATTTCCTTTATTTTTTTCTAAAATTTCTATTTTTTCTCCTTTTACAGTTCCATATATTTTTATACTTTTTAGATATTGTCTATAATCAAATCCTTTGTAATTTCTTTTTCTACTTGGCTCTTGAAATTCCCCTTCAAAATTTATTATATCTCCATATTCTAAATCTATTTTACTTTTCTTATTTACTCTTAAATATAAATATGTATTTTTAGTTCCTTTTTTATTGATGTTTATTATTTTTATTTTATACATATAATTATATTCTTTTTCTCTTCTTTCACTTATAACTAACGCTACTCCTTTTATATTTTCTTCATCTTTATATAATTTCTCATATTTATTATTTTGGAAAATTGTTATTGTATTTGAAATTATAGAAAAAATGCAAATTGTAATTATAATTTTTGAATTAATAAATAATTTTAAATATCTAAAATATCTTTTTATACTCATTAAATTTAATTTTTCTCTATTTAATTTTGTTTTTTCTTTCATTAGTCTTTTTATTATTACATATACTATAGCTATTAGAATATATAAAAGGGCTATACTATATTTAAAGTATAACCCTATAATTATCCCTATTATATATCCAATAGCTATAACTAAAATTGGTCTTTTTATTTCTATCATCCTTTCTTAGCTAAAGCTATAATACTCTTCTTGCTCCTACATAGTTGTTATTATAATATCCTGAATTTATAGTATCTGTTGTTACCCCTCTTGATGGATTTGCAGCATGCACTATTTTTCCTCCACCTATATAAATCCCTACGTGGTTTATCCCTGATACTGATGGGCCAAACATTACTAAATCCCCTGGTTGTAAGTTTGCTCTTGATACTGCTACCCCATTACTATATTGTCCTTTTGCTGTTCTATTTAAAGATATCCCATGTTGTTTAAATATATATGTTGTAAATCCTGAACAGTCAAAACTTGTTGGTCCTGATGCTCCATATTTATAACTATATCCTATATATTTTTTAGCTGTTTCTACTACTGTTGCTCCCTTTTGTGGATTAGATGCTGGAGCTGTTGTTTTATTTTCTTCACTTTTGTTTTGTTCTCTTCTTGCTACAGTAGAACCTCTCGATGAGGCTGTTACCTCTGTTTTTTCATTAGAAAGTAGATTTGTTGCAATATATCCTTCTTTTCCATTAACTTTTACTTTATACCATCCACCTTCTTCTGATATAACTTCTACTGCTGTATTTTGTGAGATTTGTACTACTATTCCTGATTCTTTACTCATTTCTTCTCTAACATTTACTGTTGTTGAGTTTACATACATTGTTTTGGTTGTTTCTGATGTTTCTTGTTGTTCTTCGCTGGCTTGTTTTTCTGCTTCTTCTTTAGCTTTTGCTTCTTCATCTTGTTTTTCTTTTTCTTCTACTGTCATTAATTTATCAGCTCTTATCCAACCTTTTGTTGTTTCTTTTTCAATGCATACCCAATCTCCAATTGTTTCTACTATTATAACTTCATCATTTTGTTTAACATCAATTATGTCTGTTGCATTTATTGCAGGTACTATTTTTAATTTTGTATCTTCTTTTACTATTCTTGTTGCTGATGTTTCTGTTTCAGATGTTTCATTTACTTCAGTAGTAGTTTCAGTTGCTAATTCATTATTTGCTTCTTCCTGATTTGTTTCTACTTCTTCTACATCACCTGATACTTCTATTAAGTCTTCTCTTAAATATCCTGTTACATTATTTTTAGTTTTTACTTGATACCAATTATCTTGTTTTTGTAACACTTCTACTTCATCATTTAATGATAATTGTACCAATATTCTACTTTCTTCATCTGCTGTTTCTCTTAAATTTGCTGTTTCGACTATTATTTTAGCCATATTTGCTGCGAAAATTCCATTTGTAAAAAACATTATTGCTATTCCTAAAAGCGCTATCATTAGTATGTTTCTTATTAAATTTTTTCTTTTCATTTTCATATTACTCCTTAAAATAAATAATATTTACATCCTTTTTCGTAACGGATTTAGTATACACAAAACAAATAGATTTGTCAAGTTTTTGAAAAAAATTCGCTACACCTATTGACAAACCTGGTTTTTCATAATATAATAGTTTAGCGATATTGATAATGTAATTTAAATATAGTGCTTCTCCCCGGTGGCCTTTATTTGAATTCCATATATAATAATTAAAAATAGGAGGGTATAAATTACCATGAATAATACAACTTATAGTGCAAAAAAAGGTGAAATTGAAAGCAAATGGTATATCATTGATGCAGCAAACAAACCAATTGGTAGAGTTGCTACTGAAGCTGCTAAATTATTAAGAGGAAAACATAAACCAACATTTACACCACATATTGATGTTGGAGATCATGTTATTATTTTAAACTGTAAAGATGCTATTCTTACAGGACACAAATTAGACCAAAAAATTTATAGACATCATTCAGGATATATTGGAGGAATGAAAGAAACTCCAGCAAGAGTTATGCTTGAGAAAAATCCAGAAAGAGCAATGACTTTAGCTATTAAAGGTATGTTACCTCATAATTCTTTAGGTAGACAAATGCTAAAGAAATTAAGAGTATATGCAGGCTCAGAACATGAAAATCAAGCACAAAAACCAGAAGTATGGGAGGTAAAATAAGATGGCAAAGAAAGATAATATTGTTTTTTATGGTACAGGTAGAAGAAAAAATGCTGTTGCTAGAGTTAGAGTAATTGAAGGTTCTGGAAAATTTACTATAAATGGTAAAGATATTGAAGAATTCTTCGGTTTAGAAACTTTAAAAGTTATAGCAAGACAACCACTTACAGTTACAAATACTACATCTAAATATGATGTTATTGCTACTGTTAAAGGTGGAGGATTTACAGGTCAAGCAGGAGCTATTCGCCATGGTTTAGCAAGAGCTTTAAATGAAGCAAATTCTGAATTTAGACCAGTTTTAAAACAAAATGGTTTCTTAACAAGAGACCCTCGTATGAAAGAAAGAAAGAAATATGGTCTTAAGAAAGCTCGTAAAGCACCACAGTTCTCAAAAAGATAGAAAATTTACCTTGGAATTATTCCAAGGTTTTTTATTTATCTTTCTTAAATTATAATATACATACAATATACAAATTGAAAAATCTATAAATAAATGTACTTCTTAATTAAAATGGTTATAATTTTTAATTTATTATATATATTATATATTTCTTTTTAATTTTTTTAATGCTTTTCCTAAATCTAATCTCGTATGTAATACATCTAAAATCACAATATCTTTTTCCAAAATATGATAAATGATTCTATGTTTCTTATAAATTAATTGTCTTATTTCATAATTTGATATAATATATTCCATATTCTTACCCAACTTTGGCATTGTTTCTAAAATATCAACATAATCTACTAATTTTATCATATAAGATTTAGCAGTTTCTTCTGTATTTTCTTTTGTTTCATCAATAAACTCTGTAATATGTGATAATGAATTATCTGTCCAAATTACCATTTATCTATTATCTCCTTTACTTCTTTACTTGTTTTTGTATTCCCTTCTTCCATATCTTTTATACCTTTTTGAACTTCTAATTGTGTATAAAGAGCATAAAGTATTTCTTCATAACTTGTTGTATCATCTATATTTTGAACTGTATTTAAAACTAATTGTTTATCACTCATATTAAATCTCCTCCTTACTATATATCTATTTTATCACAAATATTATTATTTTACTACCATTTTTCAAATTTTCTATCATGTTCTAATAACTTATATTCTACATTTGTTAATATCTCAAATATTGGTGCATTTGACATGATAAACTTTCTCATCTCTACAAATTTTGTTTAAGGTGAAATTTTTGCACCTTAAAGATTTATATTCTTCTTCAATTAATTTAAAACAATAATATTCCGTAAATCTTTCTATATTATTTCTTACATTTCTATTAAGATCTTTTGTTCATAACAAAATAATTTTGCTACATCGTTATCTATATCTAACATTACCTATTTTCCTCTTATTGTATATATAAGATTTTTAATTTCTTCAGTTGATATAAGTTCTTTTGTTTCTGATTCTTTATTTTCATTTTCCATATAAACACCTTCTTTTTTCTTTTTATTCAATAAACTTTTTATAACTATTTCATTCTTTAATTCCCTTAAACATATTAATTACTTGTTTTTAAAAAACATTAAGTAACTTTTATTTTTCACCTTGTATTTTTGAAGTCGCAAATTTCGACTTCAAAATATTAGCAAGCATAATAATTCGTATTCTATGAAAAACATTAATAAATATATTTTCTACCATAATTATTTTTTTATTCTAAACTTGAGGTAACAAATTAGCACCCTAAATTTTAATATTTATTTTCTTTTTTATAGTGTATATATTATAAAACATTTGTTTTTGTTTGTCAATTAATTTTTCACAAATTTAAAATTTTATTTTTTCGCGTAGAACAAAACGGAAATTAGAATTTCCGTCCCTAGCACTATTTTAATTAAATAGTGCTAAGTTCTTTATAAAGACGTT
>CALXZU010000021.1 GCA_944393325.1 uncultured Clostridia bacterium | reverse complement strand
AAAAGAGAAAAAAGGAGAAAAAAATGTATAGAACAAAAACATGTGGAGAATTAAATATAAAAAATGTAAATGAAGAAGTAGAATTAGCAGGGTGGATACAAAAAATAAGAAACTTAGGTGGAATGGTATTTATTGATTTAAGAGACGAATTTGGAATAACACAAATAGTTATAAATGATAAAAAATTAGAAGAACAAATAAAAGAATATAATACAGAAAGTTGTATCCACATAAATGGACAAGTTGTGGAAAGAAGTAGTAAAAATACTAAAATACCAACAGGAGAGATAGAAGTAGTAGCAAAAAAAATAGAAATATTAGGAAAATGTAAAAATGTACTCCCATTTGAAATAAATACAAACCAAGAAGTAAGAGAAGACTTAAGATTAGAATATAGATTTTTAGACTTAAGAAATAAAAAACTACATGAAAACATATTACTTCGTTCAAAAATAATGAAAACAATAAGAGACAAGATGGACGAATTAGGATTTACAGAAATACAAACACCAATATTAGCGAACTCATCACCAGAAGGAGCAAGAGATTATTTAGTACCAAGTAGACTAAACCCGGGAGAATTTTATGCACTTCCACAGGCACCGCAACAATTTAAGCAACTTTTAATGCTTGCAGGATTTAATAAATATTATCAAATAGCTCCATGTTTTAGAGATGAGGATCCAAGAGCAGATAGAGCACCAGGAGAATTTTATCAATTGGACTTTGAAATGAGTTTTGCAACCCAAGAAGATGTATTTAAAGTAATAGAAGAAGTAGTACCATATACATTTAAAAAATTCACAAATTGGAAAGTAGATGAAGGATCATTTGTGCGTATTCCATATAAAGAAGCAATGGAAAAATACGGAATAGACAAACCAGACTTAAGAAATCCTCTAATTATCCAAGATGTAACAAAAGTGTTTGAAAAGTCAGACTTTAAAGCATTTGAAGGGAAAACAGTGAAAGCAATTATTGTACCTGAAGGAGCAAAACAAGGAAGAAAATTCTTTGACAAAATGACTGATTTTGCCAAAACAGAAGAAGTAGGAGCAAAAGGCTTAGCATGGGTTAAATATGAAGAAAATGCATTAACAGGTGGAATATCAAAATTTATAACAGAAGAAATGAAAGAAATATTAGAAAAAGAATATGGCTTAAAAAATGGAGATTCTATATTCTTTATAGGAGATGAATTAAAATCAGCACAAAAAATAGCAGGACTTATTAGAATAGAACTTGGAAATAGATTAGATTTATTAGAAAAAGATACATATAGATTTTGCTTTATAGTAGATTTCCCAATGTATGAATTATCAGATGAAGGAACAATTGATTTTAGCCATAACCCATTTTCAATGCCACAAGGAGGATTAAAAGATTTAGAAGAAAAAGATCCATTAGATATTTTAGCATACCAATATGATTTAGTATGCAATGGATATGAAATGGCATCAGGAGCAGTTAGAAATCATAATCCTGAAATTATGGTAAAAGCATTTGAAATAGCAGGATATAGTGAGGAAGAAGTAAAAAATAGATTTGGAGCATTATATAAGGCATTTCAATATGGAGCACCACCACATGCAGGAGCAGCACCAGGGTTAGATAGAATGGTAATGCTTATTGCAAACTCAAACAATATAAGAGAAGTAATAGCATTTCCAAAAAATAAAAGAGCAAGAGATTTGCTTATGCAAGCACCATCTGTTGTAACGGAAGAACAATTAAAAGATGTACATATAAAATTAGACTTAGAAGAAAAATAAAAAATAAGAAAAGGAAAAAATCATATGAAAAAATATATAATGAAAATAACAGTATTCTTATGTGGAGCATTAGGAATGGTATTAGAATTAGTAGCAGCAAGAATTTTATCACCATATGTAGGAAGTTCAAATCTAATTTGGACAACAATAATTGGAATAATGTTAACTAGTATGAGTATAGGATATTGGCTAGGAGGAAAAATTGCAGACAAAAGACCAGATATAAACTTATTATCATTCTTTATACTAATAGGAGCATTTTTCACAAGTATAATACCAATACTAGAAACAGCACTTGTAAAACCATTATCAGAAGTGATGAATGAACTAGTAATTATTGCAATAATATGTTCTACAATAGTATTCGGAATACCAAGTTTTATATTAGCAATGGTATCACCATTTGCGGTAAAATTAGAAGACAAAAATCATGAAGAAATAGGAAAAACATCAGGGAAAATATCATCACTATCAACAATAGGAAGCATAGTAGGAACATTTGTAGCAGGATTTTTATTAATACCAAATTTAGGAGTAAGAACACTTATATTAATAATAACAATAACATTAATTATATTATCATTTGTAATGTTCAATAAGAAAAATATAAAATATAGTATATGTATGTTTTTGTGTTTACTTACTCTAATTGGATTAAATTATTATGGAAAAGTTCTATTTGATAAAAATAATCCAGATATAATAAAAGATGTAGATTCAGAATATAGCAGGATATGGATAAAAAACATACCAGTAGGGGAGATTAGCTATAAAACAATGGAAGTAGATACTGGTTTAGAATCTTATATAAATAAAGACACAAATGAAATGGGAGCAAGATATTTATATTATTACGATTTATTTGACTATTATAATAAAGATGCAAAATCAACTTTAATGATAGGAGGAGCAGCATATACATATCCTACTTACTATTTAAATAAATACCAAGAAAAAACAATAGATGTAGCAGAGATAGACGAAAAAATGACAGAACTTGCAATAGAAGAATTTGATTTAGATATAGAAAATCCTAGAATTAAAATATATCATCAAGACGGAAGAAGTTTTTTAAATAATACTAAAAATAAATATGATACAATATTAATAGATGCATTTAAAGGGCTAAATGCACCATTTGAACTTACAACATATGAAGCACTAACTAAAGCAAAAAATGCCTTAAATGACAATGGAATGGTAATAACAAATATAATATCAAGTTTAGAAGGAGAAGATGAAGAATTTATAAAATATGAATACGCAACATATAAAGCAGTTTTTGATGATGTAAAATTATTTAAAGTAAGAGATACAGAAAAAACAGAAAGCCAAAACCTAATATTAATAGGCTTTAAAAATGGAAAAAATATAAATGAAGAAAAATACGAAGAATATAAAAACTTGTTAGAAATGGAAATAACAGACTTTACAAGTGATAGAGAAATAGTTACAGATCACTTTGCACCAATAGGAAATTAAGGAGAAATAAATGGAAAAAGTATTATTAGGAATGAGCGGAGGAGTAGACAGCACAGTATCAGCTATAATTTTGAAAGAAAGAGGATATGAAGTTATAGGCTGTACTATGATTTTAAATGGAAAAGAAAAAGAAACAATTAAAGATGTAAAAAAAATGTGTGATATTTTAAAAATACCACATTACACATTCGATTTTAAAAAAGAATTTAAATGTTATGTTATAAATAAATTTATAGAAGAATATAAGATAGCAAGAACTCCAAACCCTTGTGTAGAGTGTAATAAAAAAATGAAATTTGGTTTATTTTACGAAAAAGCAAAAGAATTAGGATGTAAATATATTGCAACAGGTCATTATGCAAAAATACAATTTTCAGATAAATATAATAGGTATGTACTAAAAAAATCAGAAGAAGAAAAAAAAGATCAGACATATTTTCTATATGGAATTCCGAAAGAAGAATTAGAACATATAATATTTCCTTTAGAAAATTATAAAAACAAAGAAGAAATTAGAAAAATAGCAAAAGAAAATAAACTAGCAGTTTCAGAAAAAAAAGATAGCCAAGAAATTTGTTTTATAGAAAATGATAATTATAAAAAATTTTTAATTCAAAACATGAAAGAAAAACCAAAAAAAGGAAATATTATATTAAAAACAGGAGAAATTTTAGGAAAACATAATGGACTTATAAATTACACGATAGGTCAAAGAAAAGGAATAGGAATATCTTATAAATATCCATTATATGTAGTAGATTTAGATTATAAAAACAACGAAGTAATAGTAGGAAAGGAAGAAGAACTATATAGCAAAGAAATATTTGCAAAAGATTTAAACTTCCAAATAGAATTAGGAGAAGAATTCACATGTTTTGCAAAAATTCGTTATAGAGCAAAAGAAGAAAAAGCAACAGTAAAAATAAAAAAAGATGGAGCAGAAGTAAAATTTTTCGAACCACAAAGAGCAATAACGAAAGGGCAATCAGTAGTATTTTATGATGAAGAAGGAATTGTTTTAGGTGGAGGAATAATTTCATAGCAGAATTTTGAGAAAAAACTTGTAATAACTTAAGAATTGTGATATAAATAAACTATAAAAATAAAGCTAATACAGAAAGGCGGAATTTTTGTGGATGAAGAATTGTTAAAAGATGCAAAAAAAATCTTAATTGTGGATGATGAACCACCAATTAGAGAAATATTAAAATGTAATTTAGGAAAAGAAGGATATAATATAATAGAAGCAAGTGATGGTGCTTCTGCTGTTGATATAGCCTTGGAAAAGAAACCGGATTTAATTTTGTTAGATATAATGCTTCCAAAATTAGATGGTTTATCAGTATGTAAAAGAATAAAGCAATCATTAAATATACCAATAATAATGTTGACAGCAAAAGATGGTGAAATAGATAAAATATTAGGATTAGAACTTGGAGCAGATGATTATATAACAAAACCATTTAGTGTAAGAGAATTAGTAGCAAGAGTAAAAGCAAATTTAAGGAAGGTAGAAATAGTTTCTAATAACGAAATACAAGAAATACAAAGGCCAGAAAAAAAGAAAGAAAGCAAAATAAAAGTAGGAGACTTGGAATTAGATTTAGACAAATTTGAAGTAAAAGTAAGAGGAGAAGTAATAGACTTAACATTAAGAGAATTTGAGGTACTTAAATTTTTAGCAGCACAACCAGGACAAGTAGTTACAAGAGAGACATTATTAGAAAAAGTTTGGGGCTATGAATATTATGGAGATATAAGAACAGTAGATGTTACAGTAAGAAGAATAAGAGAAAAAATTGAAAAAGATACATCAGCACCTAAAATATTAATAACAAAGAGAAGTGTAGGCTATTATATAGCAGAAGAATAATAATATAGAAACAAAAGAACTTATTAACAAATAGGTTCTTTTTTTCTTGAAAAAAATTTCAAAATATGATTAAATAACAAAAAAATAAGTAAAGGAAAAGAGAAATATGGAAAGAACAAAAACAAGAAAAGTAATGGTAGGAAATGTACAAATAGGAGGACAAAATAAAGTTATTATACAATCAATGTGTAATACAAAAACAAAAGATGTAGAAGCAACAGTAAAACAAACATTAGAACTAGAAAGAGCAGGATGTGAAATTATAAGAGTTGCATGTTTAGACTTAGAAGACGCAAAAGCAATAAAAGAAATCAAAGAAAAAATACATATTCCAATAGTAGCAGATATCCACTATGATTATAAATTAGCATTAGAAGCAATAAAATCAGGTGTAGATAAAATCAGAATAAACCCAGGAAATATAGGATCTAAAGAAAGAGTAAAAGCAGTAGTAGATAAATGTAAAGAAAATCATATTCCAATTAGAATAGGAGTGAATGCAGGTTCTTTAGAAAAAGAATTATTAGAAAAATACGGAAAACCAACAGCAAAAGCAATGGTAGAAAGTGCTAAAAAACATATTGATATTTTAGAAGAACTAGACTTTCATGACTATGTATTATCACTAAAAGCAAGTAATTTAGATTTATGTATAGAAAGTTATGAAGAAGCATCAAAAGAATTTGATTGTCCACTACATTTAGGAATAACAGAAAGTGGAACAGAATTTAGTGGAACAATAAAATCAAGTATTGGCCTTGGATATATGCTAAGAAATGGAATAGGAGATACATTAAGAGTGTCATTATCAGATGATCCTGCAAAAGAAATAAAAGTAGCAAAAGAAATATTAAAAGACTGTAATTTATATAAAAATTCACCAACATTAGTAGCATGTCCTACTTGTGGAAGAACAAGAATAGACCTAATACCTATTGCAAAAGAGGTAGAAGAATTTTTACAAAATATAGAATCAGACATAACAGTTGCGGTTATGGGGTGTAGTGTAAATGGACCGGGAGAAGCAAGAGAAGCAGATATTGGTATAGCGGGAGGAATAAAAGAAGGATTACTATTTAAAAAAGGAGAGATCATAAAAAAAGTACCACAAGAAAAAATAGTAGAAGTACTAAAAGAGGAAATTATAAAAATGGTAAATAATAAAAAATAAAGAGGTAAAAAATGGAAGTGATTTTAGGAAAAAGTGCAGGATTTTGCTATGGAGTAAGAATGGCAGTAGAAGGAGCAAAAAAAGAATTAGAAAAGATTAAAGAAAAAGATAAAGAAAGTAATAAAACATTATACTGTTTAGGAGAAATAGTACACAACAAACAAGTAATCAATGAATTAAAAGAAAAAGGATTAGTATTTATAGATAACATCGAAGAAAGTACCGGAGAAACTATAATAAGAGCACATGGAATAGAAAAAGAAATATATGAAATTGCAAAAAATAGAAATATAGAATTAAAAGATTTTACATGTCCAAATGTATTAAAAATCCATAAAATAGCAGAAGAATATGCAAAAAAGGGATATTATATATTTTTAGTAGGTAGCAAAAACCATCCAGAAAATATAGGAACATTAAGTTTTTGTGGTAATAATGTTACAGTTATAGAAAATGAAGAAGATGTGCAAGAAGCATTAGACAAATTTAAAGAAAGCAAAATAAATAAATTATTGATAATAATACAAACAACTTATAGTGTAGAAAGGTTTAAAACAATAGAAGACATTATAAGAAAAGATTTAGAACAATATGATGAACAAAATGACAAAGAAATAGAATTAACAATTAAAAATACAATTTGTCATGCAACAGAGCTTAGACAAAAAGAAACAGAAGAAATAGCAAAAGAAGTAGACTATATGGTAATAATTGGAGGAAAAAATAGTTCTAACACTAAAAAATTACACGAAATAGGAAGTACATATTGTGAAAATTGTGTATGTATTGAAACAGTAGAAGAATTAGATTTGAATGAAATAAAAAAATATAAAAAAGTAGGAGTTATGGCTGGAGCATCAACTCCTAAGGAAATTATTGATAAAGTTGTAAATACACTAAAATAGGTCGTTTTTGGGACGGGGAAAAGATTCACTAGTTAATTGATTGTTGTGGATGTTGCACCTGTCCCAACAACATCTTCTTGCAATGAACGCCAAGTATTACAGCCAACTATTCCGTCAGCAGATAGACCTCTTGAGAGTTGATAACTAATTACAGCATTTTGAGTAGCTGAGCCAAAAATACCATCTAATCCATTTGTTCTGTACCCTAAAGTATTTAAATCATCTTGTGCAATTAATACGTAGTTGCTTAGACTTCCTCTTCTAATTGTAGGATAACCTCCAGAAGAACAAGCAGGTTTTCCGAAATCTCTTATCAAAATGCACCCAGGTAGGTGTTAGTGAAATTGGTTCTACATAGCTCCATACACCAGAGTTGTTTGCAGAATTCCATAATTGAGTTCTTCTTGTAGAAGACAAAGTTTGCCCTACATCAAATGCTACACCAGCATAATGTTGACTTAAAATTCCGTGACCACCTTCATAAGGTCTTTTAAAAGCAAAACCAACAGGGATAGGTCCACCAAAAATATATCTTTGGCTATTCCAACTTTGCATACATCTTTTTGTTGTCCATAATATATTACTCTTACTTGAGCCTCTAAATTCTCTAACTCTTAATGTGCCATTTGTATTATAAGGCATAGGTTCTGATTCTCCTCTATAATATGTTTCCATTCTATCAGTATCATTATTAAAAACAAGTATTTTAGCCATAAGTAATCCTCCAATATACATTACATATTTTGTATATTTTATGATAAGATTACTTTTTTGTTGAATATTTTTAATAAAAAAATAAGCCTAAAAATTTTAGACTTATTTATACTTCTTTTGCTTTAACTATAACTCGTAACTTACTATCATTTGTACATGTTATTAATGTGATTTCTTTTCTTCCATCTGTAAGTTGAGATGTACAACTTGTATCATCTGGACTTACTTCATATTTATCATATACAGAATATTTAAGTGTTCTACCAGTATCATCTGTTATTTCTACTATATCACCATTTTCTAAGGTTAAAACCTTACTAAAAAATCGTGTATCTCTATAATTGTGACCTACTATACAAAAGTTTCCAACTTCATTAGGATTAGCTCCCCAGAATTTAATTGGTGATATTTTTAATAAATATTCTGTTTCTTCGACTGAATCTGTTTGTCCATCTAAAATAGGATAATTAACATTTATTTTTGGAATATTTATTGTAGCTATTGTTGAATAATTATATCCATTATTTGTAGTATAAACTTTATTTCTATTTGCAGTTTTTTGAGACTGATTTAAAGCATATTCAGTATTTGCATCTGTTTCGTCATCAGGGTCAGCATTTAGAACAGCTATTAGAACATCTTCATTAGCCGTTGTATTATCTATTCCCTGATTAAACTCTTCAAGTATTGCTTGAGAGGTTTCTTCACTTTTTGTTCTATCTACTTCTGCATAGATATAAGCAGAAACTAAAGCAAATACTAAAAAAATAGATAAAAAGAAATAAAATTTATATATTTTCTTTTTTCTTTTTAATTCAGGTGTGATATATAGTTTTTTAGTTACTAATATCTGATTCATAAATTTCTCCTTTTCTAAACTTCTATAATATTATAACATGAAACTATATATTTTTAAAGACTTTTTCACATTTTTTATATTACATCTTTGTTACATATGTTTTATAGCAAATTCACAAGCAGATATTACAAAACCATTAAACGAAAAAGAGTAAAAAGCAATTATGATAAAACAATAGCTATGCATTCGATAAACGAATAAAAAGGAATAAAAAGATTATTCCTTTAAAAATTCATTTGTAATATTTGCAAAATCTTGTAAACTTAATTTTTCAGGACGAATGTTTTCTGAAAGATTAAGTTTATTTAAAATTTTAATACCTTCATCTTTATTTAGAAAAACTTTAGTATTAGTTAGGCTGTTTAGTAAAGTTTTTCTTCTTTGCATAAAAGCACATTTAATTATCCTAAACATAACATTTTTGTCCTTTACATTTACAGGAGGAGTTTTTCTAATATCTAATTTTATAACCTCAGAAGTAACATCAGGCTCTGGTATAAAAGAAGTATTCGAAACTTCTAAAATACTTTCTGAAGTGGCATAATAAAAAACAGAATAAGTAATAGCACCAGTATTTTTACCCCCAGGAGTTTCAATTAATCTATCAGCAACCTCTTTTTGTACCATAACAGTAATAGAATTTAAATCTAATTGTTCTTCTAATAATTTCATAATAATTGGAGTAGTTATGTAATAAGGAAGGTTGGCAACAATTTTTACATTTTTAATATTAGAATCTTTTTTCTCTTTTTGGATAATTTCATTTAAATTGACTTTTAGAACATCATTATGTAAAAGTTCAAAATTATTATAAAGTTTAAACCTATCTTCTAATATTTTAATCATTTTTTTATCTAATTCAATAGAAATAACCTTGTGAGCTTTTTCTAATAAAACTTCTGTTAATGTACCAAGACCAGGACCTATTTCAATAATTAAATCATCTTTACAAACATTACTACCTTCTATAATTTTTTCTATTACATTATCATCAATTAAAAAATTCTGCCCTAAAGATTTATTAGCCTTTATATTATATTTTTTCATAATAAATTTTGTATCATCTAAAACGTTATTCATGTTTCACCTCTAAATAATTTAATTTATTCTATTGTAATACAAAAAAGTAAATTCAGCAAGTAAAAATATATTAGTAATGTATTTTAAAAAATGTGATAGAATTTCTATTTTAAACTGCCTTTTTTGTGAATTTTCTTGACTTTTTTAATGATTTTCCTTAAAATAATTATATAAAATTTAAACAAAAGAGGCATGTGTATGGGAAATAATAAAAGTAAAGTAAATAAAAATGTTAAAAATAAGAAAGATAAGAAAGATGACAATATAATAAAAATGAAAACATCATTTAACTCTAAAAATATGATACAAAGTAAAAAACTTGCAATAACATCAATTATTATATTTTTAATATTTTTACTATTAATTTTCAGAATAGGATATTTGCAATTTGTACAGGGAAGCACTTTAAAAGAAGCAGCATATAAGCAACAAGCAATAAACCAAATAATAAGCCCTAAAAGGGGAAATATTTATGATTCGACAGGAAAACAATTAGCAATAAGTGCACAAGTAGACACAATAACAATAAATCCTGAAAAGATTTCAAAAAAGAATGACGAAGAAGGAACTAAAGAACTAAAAGAAAAAGTAGCAAAAGGACTATCAGAAATCTTTGAATTAGATTATAATGAAACATTAGAAAAAGTAAATAGTAGTGCTCAAGTAGAAACAATAGCAAAAAAAGTAGAACAAGACAAAGTGGATAAACTGGAACAATGGATGGAAGAAAATGAAATATCTGTTGGAATTAATATAGATGAAGACACAAAAAGATACTATCCATATGATAATGTTGCATCAAATGTAATAGGATTTTGTGGAAGTGATAATCAAGGTCTAAGTGGAATAGAATATCAGTGGGATTCAGTGCTTACAGGAACTCCTGGTAAAATTGTTAGTTCAAAAGGAAGTGATCAACAAGAAATTCCAGATTCTGAGGAAAAATATATATCAGCAGAAAATGGAAGTGATATAACACTTACAATAGATGTATATATACAAACAATAGTAGAAAAATACTTAAAGCAAGCAGTTGAAGAAAACAATTGTGAAAAAGGTGGAAATGCAATAGTAATGAACCCTAAAACGGGTGACATTTTAGCAATGGCATCTTATCCAGATTATAACTTAAACGAACCATATACTCCTAATGCAGTTTTAGCAGAAATATATGATACATTATCTGATGAAGAAAAAAGCGAATCGCTATATAAAATGTGGGCCAACAGGTCAGTTGCAGAAACATATGAACCAGGTTCAGTATTTAAACTAATTACAGCATCTGTTGCATTAGAAGAAAATATAACAACAACAGACAAACCAGGAGATTTTGTATGTAGAGGTTATGAGGAATTTGAAGATGCGTCAGCAAGTAAACCACTTAGAATTTCATGTTGGACAAGTGCACATGGACCACTAACTTTGAGACAAGCATTAGAAAAATCTTGTAATCCATCATTTATGCAATTAGGTGCTAGAATAGGAGCAACGACATTATATAAATATTATGATGCATTTGGATTATTTGATTCAACAAACTCTGGACTATATGGAGAGCAAAGTAGTATTTTTTACGATTTAGAAGATGTAGGCCCAGTAGAACTTGCAACAATGTCATTTGGACAAAGATTTAATATCACTCCACTTCAAATGATAACAGCAATATCAGCAATTGCAAATGATGGAGTATTATTACAACCAAGAATAGTAAAAGAAATAACAAATACAGAAACAGGAGCAGTAACAGAAAATCCAGTAACAGAAGTAAGGCAAGTAATATCAAAACAAACAGCAGATCAAGTAAAATCAATGATGGAATCAGTTGTAACCGAAGGTACTGGTAGACATGCAGCAGTAACAGGATATTCGGTAGGAGGAAAATCAGGAACATCAGAACCGATTTATACAAATACAGATGCTGGATATGTAGCATCATTTGCAGCAATATCACCAATAGAAGATACACAAGTAGTAATTTTAGTAACATTATATGATCCGCCAAAAAGTAATCATCAAGGAGGAACATTAGTTGCACCAGTTGTATCACAAATGCTTACAGAGATATTACCACATTTGGGAATACAATCAACAGATACAGAAACTGAAGATACAAGTAATTTAATAATGGTTCCAGATGTTAGAAACAAAACAGTAACAGAAGCAGAAAAAATATTAAAAGAAGCAGGTTTTAATGTTAAAACATATGTAGAAGGAGATGCGAATAGTACCTTAGTTTCAGATCAAACACCAAAACCAGGAGCAAGTTTATCAAAAAATTCAATAATAATTCTATACGGAGAAGGGAGTGAAGTGTCAACATCAGTGGCAGTACCAGACTTGAAAGGAATGAATGCATCACAGGCAACAACAGCTCTTCGAGAAAAGAATTTAAATATAAGTATAGAAGGAAAAGGAACAGTTATTTCACAAGATTATTTAGCAAACGAACAAGTACAAGAAGGAACAATTATAAAAGTTACACTAAAAAAGGAAATAAGTGGAGGAGCACAATAAAATTAAGGAGGCCTTAAGCCTCCTTTTGACGATTTTCAGTAGCTTTTTGTAATTTTACAAGCTCATTTGCAAGGGCTTCTAAAACTAATCTATTATAATTATTTAATTTCATATAATTTTCTAAAAAGCTAAAACTTATTAAATCACTAACATTTTTAGAATCATTATTTTTTATCAAGTCTTCAAACAAAAAATCAGAACCTATATTTAATGCATTACAAACACTAGTTATCGTAGTAGCACTACCAAAGGCTATACCACGTTCAAGTTGGCTTATATATCTTGGGGATAAAGATAATTTTTCAGCTAATTCTTCTTGAGTATAATTTGCCCTTGCTCTTGCAAGTTTAATTTTCTTTCCAATACTTTTTCTTAATTCTTCTTCTCTCTTATTCATAAGTTTCCTCCTTGCTTTGTTAATAAGAAAAGTATATCAATTCCAAGGTTAAAAAAGAACGAACTAACAATATGAGCTAAAATATAAAATGGCACTATTATTATTAATTTAAAAACAACCTAAAAAAATAATTAAAAAAAAAAAAAATTTTTAAAAAAATTTTTAAAAAAGTATTGCAAATTAAAAAAAGTTATATTAAAATTTAGGAAAGTGGAGAAAAGTGGTACGAAGTGGTAACAAAGTGGAAAGAGGTGAAAATTAATTGCTAATAGGTGAATATGCACATTCATTAGACACAAAAGGAAGACTTATAATGCCTGCAAGATTAAGGCAAGATATGGGAGATAAGTTCATCGTAACAAAAGGATTAGATGGATGTTTATTTGCATTTTCACAAAATGAGTGGTTAAATTTCGAAACAAAATTAAAATCACTACCACTTTCAGATAAAAATGCAAGAAACTTTGTAAGATTTTTCTTGTCAGGAGCAACTGAATGTGAATTAGATAAACAAGGAAGATTTTTAATACCTAATAATTTAAGAATAGCAGCCAATTTAGAAAAAGATACAGTAATAATAGGTGTTGGAACAAGACTTGAAATCTGGGATAAAGCAACATGGGATAAATGTGATGAAAATATATCAGCAGATGAAATCGCTGAAAACATGACAATGCTTGGTATATAACTTTTTTATAAAAGTTTATATAAATACAAAAGATAAAAGTACAAAAGATAATAATTAAAAATACAAAAGAAAAAATAACAAAAGAGTAAAATATACAAAAGACAAAAAACTAATGAAAATTATACAAAAGAAAAAATTGTACAAAAGACAAATGTACAAAAGAAATAATAAAACATTTTATACTTAAGAAAACCAAAAGAAGTACATATAAGAAAAAACAGCTGGTAATTTTAGGAATACCAGCTGAAATTTGCATTATAGATATTTAGAGGTGTAAAATTGGAATTTAAACATGAACCAGTTATGCTAGAAAATAGTATAAATGGATTAAATATAAAAGAGAATGGAACATATGTAGATGGGACATTAGGAGGAGCAGGACATAGTAAAGAAATATTAAAAAGATTATCAAATAAAGGAAAATTAATTGGAATAGATAGAGATGAAGAAGCAATAAATGCAGCAAAAGAAAATTTAAGCCAATTTCCTAATGTTATATATATCCATGATAATCATGATAATATAAAAAGCATATTAGAAAATCTTAAAATAGAAAAAGTAGATGGAATTTTATTAGATTTAGGAGTTTCTTCATATCAATTAGATGAAAGAAATAGAGGATTTAGCTATTTAGGTGAAAATGAATTAGATATGCGAATGGATAAATCACAGAGTTTGACCGCGAAAGATGTAATAAATAATTATAAAGAAGAAGATTTAGCAAATATAATTTATGAATATGGAGAAGAAAGATTTTCTAAAAGAATTGCAAAAAATATTTGTGAATATCGAAAAGAAAAACAAATAGATACAACAAAAGAATTAGTAGAAATAATAGAAAGCTCTATTCCTAAAAAGTTTCAAAATGACGGACATCCTGCGAAAAGAACATTTCAGGCAATCAGAATTGAAGTAAATAATGAAATAAAACCATTAAAGAAAACAGTTAAAGATTGTATAGAACTTTTAAATCCAGGAGGAAGGCTAGTAATTATTACATTTCATTCTTTAGAAGATAGGGCTGTAAAAAATGCGTATATAGAAGCTAAAGGGAAATGTACATGCCCAAAAGATTTACCATATTGTGTATGTGGTGCAAAATCTTTAGGAGAAATAATAACAAAAAAACCAATTGTAGCAACTAAGGAAGAAATAGAAAGAAATTCAAGAAGTAAAAGTGCAAAACTAAGAATTTTTGAAAGAAAATAGTAGCAAAAGAGGAGGTGAGGTAACTTATGGCAAGAAATACATACCAATATACTACAAATCCAAAAAAGATAGAACCAGAATATAAACCAAATAGACAAAAAAGAAAATTAAAAGTAGTAGAAGATGTACCAAGACAAAAAATACAAATATCAAAAGAACAAAGAAAAAGACAATTAAAAACGACTTTATTTGTCGTTGCCATTTTTGGAATATTATTAACAATAAGTTACCGAAACTCGCAAATAAATGAAAAATTTACTGCAATGAAAAATTTAGAACAAGAATTAGCTAGCTTGCAAAAAGAAAATGAGCAAACAAAAGTAAGTATACAAAACGGACTAAATTTCAAAAATATAGAGAAATTAGCTAAAGAAAAATTAGGAATGCAAAAATTAACAAGTAAACAGACAATATATGTAAGTTTACCAAAAAAAGACTATGTAGAGTCAGCATCTGAAGAAGTAGTTATAGAACAAGAAAAATCGTGGCTTCAAAAATTAGCTGATAAAATATTTGGTAAATAGAAAGTAAGCCTAAGAATGTAAATTTACATCCTTAGGCTTAAATTGATTTGATATTAATTTTGAAGATTAAGGCCTCGAATGGACAAAAAATCATTAATAAAGCTCTTGTAATTACCCTGAGGCAAAAGCTCTATGTCATACATAGAATATATCCGTTTATGATATTTAACTATGCAATTAATCGTATCATTCAAAGAAATCATTCTAAAATGATAAAACGAGACATAATTCTTTTTGCTTTTGGCAATAAAGACGTTGTCACCAATATGTAATTCATAAGGCTCTCTACTCTTAAGAATATCATATTCAAAGGTGTCAGACACAATGCGAACAGCAGTACTAATAGGGTCAAATGTAGGTGCTATTAGTAATCTATCACCTTCCTTTTTTGTATAATACAAAGTTCTAATAGGATTTTGTATGTATGGTGGTGGATAAAAATAACATGTTTGAATTCCCTTTGCATTAGCTTTTAAATACATTGCTTTGTCTGCTGTTAGAAGAGCAACAGATTTTTTGTGTTCATTACAAAAGTTGAGAATGCAGTCATCAGCAAGAGCGAATTCTTTATCTACTTCTATTGCTTTGAAATGCAATGAATCGTTTACAGCAGAATTAAGAATATTCCTTGCATTTTGTGAGTTTTCTATATTACGTTTTTGCAAAAGATCAAGCTCATCAATAGTAACTGTTGTAAGAATAATTTTTAGTCCGGATTTGTCACAGGCTTCAATAAGCCGTTCAAACAATTCTCTTTGGTTTTGTATTCCGCATATGGATGTGTCAATTACAAAACCAGCGATATTGTTTTCATTACCTTGAATGTCGAGGTTTTGCAGAAAATTTGTAATTGTAGATAGCATTTTTAATCCTTTCTTCTTAAAATTAATAGCCAAATAACTTTTCCTAACTAAATAGGAAAAGATAACATAAAGTGATACAATAAAATTATACCATAAGTTAGACATTTTGTAAATAATGATATTTAAGATATTTATTGACAAAAACCAAAAAAACGACTATAATAATATTAAATATTATATTAGTCAGGAGGCGTAAAATGAAATATTTTAAAAGATTAGCTGAAAATGTAATTGAAAAACAAGAAAAAATGTTTAAAACAATATTAGTAACAGGAGCAAGACAAGTAGGAAAAACAACAATGCTTAAGAATATGAAAGCAGATATTAATTATGTTACATTAGATGATATGATTTTAAATCAATCAGCAATAGAGGATCCAGAACTATTTTTAAAATCAAACAAAGCACCAATCATAATTGATGAAATACAATATGCTCCAAATTTATTAAGATATATAAAAATGAATATTGATAGTGATGATAAAAAAGCTAGGTATTATTTAACAGGTTCTCAAAAATTTAATTTAATGAAAGATGTTAGTGAGAGTTTAGCTGGAAGAATAGGCATTTTAAATTTATTAGGATTAAGTTTAAGAGAAATAGAAGAGATAAATTTTAATGAGCCTTTTATACCAACAGAAGAATATTTAAATAAAAGAGAAAAATATAAAAAAGAAATTTCCTATGATGAAATATGGAATATTATTCACAAAGGCTCAATGCCAGCATTGTATCAAGAAGAAAGTGATGTAGAAATGTTTTACGCGATGTATGTAAGTACGTATATTGAAAGAGATGTAAGAAATTTGACACGGCGTAGGTGATATGCTTAGTTTCTTAAAATTTATGACAGCACTTGCAAGTAGAATAGGTCAATTGTTAAATTTAAATAGTATTGCAAATGAAGTAGGAATAACAATTCCAACAGCACAAAGATGGTTATCAATATTAGTTGCTTCAAATATTGTGTATATACTTGAACCATATTATAATAATATAATGAAAAGAGCAATAAAAACACCAAAAATATATTTTTTGGATACAGGTTTAGCAGCATATTTAACAAAATGGAAAACTAGTGAAGTATTAGAAGCAGGAACAATGTCAGGAAATTTTTTTGAAAATTATGTTATTATAGAAATTATTAAAAGTTACTATAATAGTGGAGAATTAAGACCGCCAGTATATTTTTTTAGAGATAAGGAAAAAAGAGAAATAGATTTAATTATTGAAGAAAATGGTAAATTATATCCAATAGAAATAAAAAAGACAGCAAAACCATCTAAAGAAATGATAGAAAATTTTAAAGTATTAGAAACAGTAAAAGAAGTCGGAGAAGGTGCAATTATTTGCATGTATGATAAAATAATTAATTTAGATGAAAAAAATAAGGTAATACCCTATAAATACTTATAAAAGATCATAAATAAAAAACTTCCTAATAAAATTAGATAGGAGGTTTTTTATGGTTGAAACGAAATTATCAAGTAAAAGAAAAATGAAAAATATGTTATTTAGTTGTTTTACTATATTTATATTTCTAATAGGAAGACTAGGATTTATTCAATTAGTACAAGGCGCTGAATTAAAAGAAGCAGCATATATGCAACAAACATTAGATAGAACCATAAATCCGAAAAGAGGAACAATTTATGATGCAACAGGTAAAAATGTTTTAGCAGTAAGTAGTACAGTGGAAACAGTAACAGTAAATCCAGGAAATATTTCAAAAGAAAATAAAGAAAAAGTTGCAAAAAAATTATCAGAATTATTTGAATTAGATTATGAAGAAACATTAAAAAAAGTTACTAAAAGAAGTTCAATAGAAACAATAGCAAAAAAAGTAGAAAAAGAAAAGACGGACGACTTAAGAAAATGGATGGAAGAAAATGAAATTCTTACAGGAATAAATATAGACGAAGATACAAAAAGATATTATCCAAACTCTAATTTAGCAGCACAAATAATAGGATTTTGTGGAAGTGATAATCAAGGATTAGATGGAATTGAAGCAAAATATGATGAAGAATTAAAAGGTGAAAAAGGGAGTATTAGAAGACTTACAGATGCAAAAGGAGGAGAAATAGGAGATGAGGGGGAAAACTATGTTGCAGCTGTAGATGGAAATGATTTAGTACTTACAATAGATTTAAATATACAATCAATTGTAGAAAAATATTTAGAAGAAGCATGTATAGATAACAAATGTACAGATGGAGGAAATGTAATAGTTATGAACCCACAAAATGGAAATATTTTAGCTATGGCAACATATCCATCATATAATTTAAATGAGCCATTTGAACCTTATACAGAAGATTTGAAACAAAATTGGGATAATATGAGTCAAAATGATAAAACATTATCATTACAAGCAGTATGGAGAAACAAAGCAATTGCAGATACATATGAACCAGGATCAGTATTTAAATTAATTACAGCATCAGCAGCGTTAGAAGAAGGAATAACAGATACAGACAATGAGGGAGAATTTAGTTGTAATCGGTGGAATAGAGGTTGCAGGCGTTAGGATAAAATGTTGGAGATATTATAGACCACATGGTTCTGAAAGTCTAAGGCAGGCTTTAATGAATTCATGCAATCCAGTATTTATTGGACTCGGACAAAAATTGGGAGTAGAGACATATTATAATTATTTGGAAAAATTCAAACTGCTTGAAGTAACGGGGATAGATTTACCAGGAGAGGCAGGAAGCATATTTTTAAAAGAGGAAAAAGTGGGGCCGGTAGAACTTGCAACAATTAGTTTTGGCCAAAGATTTGAAATAACACCAATTCAATTAGTAACAGCAGTGTCAGCTATTGCAAACGGCGGAACAAGTGTAAAACCTAGAGTTGTAAAGCAGATAATAAATAGAAAAACAAATGAAATAAAAGATATACCAGTAGAAAAAAAGGAAACAGTAATATCAAAAGAAACCTCTGAAAAAGTTTTAAGTATGATGGAATCTGTTGTATCAGAAGGCACTGGTAAAAATGCGAAAGTTGTAGGATATAGAATAGGTGGGAAAACAGGAACATCAGAAGATGGAGTAAACACAAATAAATATGTAACATCATTTTTAGGTGTAGCACCAATAGATAATCCACAAGCAGTTGTATTAGTTACACTTTATAATCCTACAGGAGAAGGACGGACATCAACGGTCGGACGGAGTTGCAGCACCAGTAGGAGGACAGATTTTTAGTGAAATATTACCATATTTAGAAGTAGACAAATTAGATGAAGAAAATACAATAGAAGAAGTACAAACACCAGACGTTTTAGGAAAGACATTAAAAGAGGCAGAAGAAATCTTAAAAGAAAATGGATTAGAAGCAGTGTATGACACTGATGAAGAAGTAGATAAAGAAAATATAATAATAAAAGAGCAAACACCGAAAGCAGGAATTAAAGTAAACAAAGGTAGCAAAATATATTTAAAATAATATATTTTTATAAAAAATATGGTATATGTAAAAGAAAAATAATGAAATAGCTATACAAAAGGAGACAAAAGTTGTATAATATAACAGAAATTACAAGTTAAGATTTTACATGTAATTCATGTTAATTAATTAATAATCGAAAGGATTAAAATTATGGAATTAAAAGAATTGTTAATAGGGTTAGAAGGATTAAAAGCAAGAGGAAATTTAGATATAGATATAAAAAATATTGCATGTAATTCAAGCAAAGTAGGAAAAGGTGACTTGTTTGTTGCAATAAAAGGTTTCGAAAATGATGGCCATGAATTTATAGATGAAGCAATAAAAAACGGAGCAGTGGCAATTTTAATAGAAGAAGGGTGTGATTTAAAATCTTTTAAAGTGCAAAAAGACACTGTAGTTATAATGACGAAAGACACAAGAGAAGCACTAGCAATAGTTTCTTGTAACTACTATAAAAATCCTTCAAAAAAATTCAAATTAATAGGAATAACAGGAACAAAAGGAAAAACAACAACATCATATATGATAAAAGAAATTTTAGAAAAAGCAGGTAAAAAAGTAGGCCTAATCGGAACATTAGAAACAATAATAAATGGTAAAAAAATAAAAGAAAATGATAGAACAACACCTGAAAGTTTAGAGCTACAACAAATTTTTAGTGAAATGGTGGAAGAAAAAGTTGAAATAGTTGTTATGGAAGTTTCTTCACAAAGTTTAAAACTTAAAAGAGTTGCAGGCTGTAACTTTGATATTGTTGTATTCACTAATTTTTCAGAAGATCATATAAGTAAAACAGAACATCATAGCATGGAAGATTATTTACAGTCAAAGTTAAAACTATTTGAAATGTGTGATGTTGGGATTGTAAATAGTGATGATGTTCAAGGTTCAAAAATACCAAAATTATTTCCTAAAAGTAATATTACAACATATGGAATAGATAATTTTGCAAATGTAATGGCAAGAGATGTAACAGTAACAAATACATATGCGGATTTTAAAGTAAAATTAACAGATAGGAATGAAAGAGTAAAAGTAGGAATACCAGGAAGATTTAGTGTGTATAATTCTTTGGCAGCTATTTGTGTTGTTAAAAAATTCGATATATCACCAGAAATAATAAAAGAAGTACTACAGCAAATACGTGTACCTGGTAGATCTGAAATGGTTGATAACAAAGCAGAAATACCAATTATGATAGATTATGCACATACTAAAGAAAGTTTAGAAAATATATTAAAAACTGTTAAAATATATACAAGAGGAAAAGTTATTTGTGTATTTGGCTGTGGAGGAAATCGAGATAATACAAAAAGACCACTTATGGGTGAAGTTTCAGGAAGAATTGCAGACTTTACAATTATTACAACAGATAATGCAAGAGAAGAAAAGCCAGAAGATATTGCAAAAGAAATAGAAAAAGGAATTAAAAAAACAAAGGGAAAATATCAAGTTATCTTAGATAGAAAAGAAGCTATAAAAGAGGCAATAAAGATGGCAAATAAGATAGATATTGTTGTAATTGCTGGTAAAGGACATGAAATGTATCAAGAAGTAAATGGTAAAAAAACACCATTTGATGAAAGAAAAATAGTTAGAGAAATAATAGATGAAATAAAACCAAAAAAGTAGAATAATTTATTTTTAGAAAGGACTTATAACAATGAAAATAGAAATAACTTTACTATTAGTATCATTTTTTGTAACAGTTATATTAGGAATGATAATTATACCAATACTTAGAAAATTTAAAGTAGGACAAATAGAAAGAGAAGACGGACCAAAATCGCATTTAAAAAAACAAGGAACACCTACAATGGGTGGAATAATGATGATTATAGCAATGTTAATAATAGTTACAGGAGCATATATATATTTAAGTGCAACAAATCAAGGAAACTTGGCAAATAATTTAATACCAATATTAATACTAACGATAGGTTTTGGGGTAATAGGATTTATAGATGATTTTAAGAAATTAGTATTAAAAAATACAAAAGGATTAAAACCAAGTTATAAAATGCTTGGACTACTTATAATATCAGTAGCATATGTTATATATTTAATATATGGTTTGCATATAGGAACAGACACATATATTCCAATAATAAAAGAATACATAGATATACCAATATATATATATATTCCATTTGCAATACTTGTAATACTTGGAACAACAAATGCAGTAAACCTAACAGATGGAATAGATGGCTTGGCAGCTAGTGTGTCTACATGTATAATTACATGTTTAACTATAATTGGAATAATATTTGGACACCAAGAAATTTCGATTTTTGGAAGTTGTGTAATAGGGGCAGTGTTAGGATTTTTAATGTTTAATCTTCATCCGGCAAAAGTATTTATGGGAGACACAGGTTCACTACTTTTAGGAGGAGTAATTTCAGCAATGGCATTATATTTAAAAATGCCATTACTATTAATAATAATTGCATTAGTTCCAGTACTTGAAACAATATCAGTAATTATACAAGTAGCATATTTTAAGAAAACGGGAAAAAGAGTATTTAAAATGACACCAATACATCACCATTTTGAGTTATCAGGATGGAAAGAAAATAAAGTAGTTGCAGTGTTCACATTACTTACATTAATGTTATGCATAATCGGACTTGTAATTATATAAAATTATAATAGAAACAAAAGTTAAGGAAGGAAGAAGTTTATATGGCCAAAAAGAAAAACAAAACTTTTTCAAGTTTTGTAAATAATCCAATAGATTTTACACTAGTAATAACAATTTTCTTATTGCTATCGATAGGATTAGTTATGGTGCTTTCGGCAAGTTCACCATCAGCATTAGCAGAAAGTCGGAAATAGTTATTCATATTTTACAAAACAACTTCTTTTTGCGGTAATTGGAGTAATAGCAATGCTATTTATATCTAAAATTGATTATAGATTTTACCAAAAGTTTTATAAACATGCTTGGGTTATATCTTTTATATTACTTGTATTAGTATTAGTAGCAGGTAGAGAGATAAATGGTGCAAAAAGATGGATATATGTAACAGAGACACTATCAGTTCAACCATCAGAAATGGTAAAAATATTTATGATTATATTCTATGCTGGAATATTAGTAAAAAATAGAGATGAACTATCAAAATATGGTAAAGGTTTTATAAAGCATATGATTTTCTTAGCTCCAATTATAGGGTTGTTGTTATTACAACCGCACTTTAGTAGTTCAATTGTTATAATTGGAGTATGTTCAATCATGATGATAATGGCAGGATGCAAATTTTGGCATTTCCTAGCTACAGGAGGAGCAATTGGAATACCTGCAATAATAGCTTTAGTAGTAACATCACCATATAGACTACAAAGAGTAGTTACATTTTTAGATCCATGGAAGGATGCAACGGACACGGGTTGGCAGGTAATACAAAGTTTATATGCGATAGGCTCAGGAGGACTATTTGGTGCAGGACTAGGGGAAAGCAAGCAAAAGTATTTATATATACCAGAGCCAGAAAATGATTTCATATTTTCAATATTAGGAGAAGAATTAGGATTTATTGGGTGTGCAATAGTTATAATATTATTTGCGGTACTAATATGGAGAGGAATATTAATAGCAATGAAGGCACCAGATATGTTTGGAAGTCTTCTTGCAATTGGTATAACAGCATTAGTTGCAATTCAAGTAATAATAAATATAGCAGTTGTAACATCATCAATGCCAGCGACAGGAATGCCATTACCATTCTTTAGTTACCGGCGGTACAGCATTACTTATATTACTGTGTGAAATGGGAATTTTATTAAATATTTCAAGAGCTTCTGCAAAAGAATAAAATATTAAGAAATTAAAATGGTGGAGGAAGAAAAATGAAAGTAATAATTGCAGCAGCAGGAACAGCAGGACATATCAATCCAGGTCTTGCAATAGCAAATAAAATAAAAAAAGAAGAACGAGATTCTAAAATAATATTTATAGGAACAACAAGAGGAATAGAAAATGATTTAGTACCAAGAGCAGGGTATGGATTAAAGACAATAGATGCATATGGATTAAGCAAGGAAATTTCTATTGAGAATTTAAAAAAGATGTATAAAACTTTTAAGGGACTTGGAGAAGCTAAACAAATAATAAAAGAATTTAAACCAGATATAGTGATAGGAACAGGTGGATATATTTGTGGTGCAACAATTACAGCAGCACATAGTTTGAAAATACCAACATTATTACACGAATCAAATGCTTTCCCAGGAAAAGCAATTAAGATGTTAGCTAAAAGAACTGATACAATTTTAGTTTCATTTAAAGATGCAATACCAAGAATTAAGAATTGTAAAAATGTAGTTTTTACAGGAACGCCTATAAAAATAAAAAGATTAAATTATACAGAAGAACAAAAAAATAGAGTAATATATGGACTTGATTTAGATATAAATAAAAAAACAGTGCTAGTCTTTGGTGGAAGTCAAGGAGCTAAAAAAATAAATGATGCAATAATAGAAATAATAAGAAAAGAATTAAATAAAGATTATCAAATAGTTTGGGCAACAGGACAAAAGCAGTATGATGTTATTAAAGAAGAATTAGAAATGTTACATTTAGATATTAAGAATATCAAAAATATGAAAATAGAACCATATATTTATAATATGGAAGAAATTATGAATGCAGCAGATTTAATAGTTGCAAGAAGTGGAGCAATGACAATTACAGAAATATCTAATCTTGGTAAAGCATCTATAGTAATACCTCTTCCTAATGTAAGCAACAATCATCAATTATACAATGCAAAAGTTTTAGCAGAAGCGGGGGCTGCAAGAATTATTTTAAACAATGATTTAGATGGAGAACTATTAGATGGAAATATAAAGGAAATATTTAAAGGCAATTTAGAAAAGAAAATGGGAGAAAAAGCACTTAGTATTTCTACTGAAAATGCAGAAGATAGAATATATGAGGAAATTGAAAAATTAGTAAAACAGAGGTAAAATAATGATAAAAAATATACAAGTTAAAATTATATTAGTATTTTTCTTGGTTGGAGTTCTTTTAATAGGTGGGCTTCGGTTGCTTTTATATGTATTCTCTAAATTTATTAAATGATGCAATAGAAAATGGTAGTTTAGAAAATTTAGGGAAAATAGCAGAAATTATATCTAATATAAGAGAAAATACATTTTGGGCATTAATTATATCAACAGCAGTGTTCTTAGTTGTTGGAATTCTTATATTTACATTTTTGTCAAGGTTTGTTATTTATCCAATTAACAAACTTATAGAAAGTGCAGAGAAGATAACTGAGGAAGAGCAAAAATCTGGTAAAAAGTCTAAAACAAAAAAGAAAACAGAAATGGATAATTTAGAAAATGTTTTAGGGTTAATGACAACAGAATTAAAGGAAAAATTAAGTGAAGTTTCAACACAGAAAAATCAAATAGAAACAATACTATTACATATGACAGATGGTATTATCGCATTTAACAGACAAGGGGAAGTTATTTTAATAAATCCAGCAGCTAAAAAATTTTTAAGTATAGGGCCAGAAGATGAGACATTTAATGAAATTTTCAAGAAATTTGATGTAAATATTAATATGGAAAAAATTATTTATTTAGAAAATTGGACATCAACAGAGCAAAGAATAAAAGTAGACGACAACTATGTAAATGTATTTTTTGCACCATTCAAAAATGATACAGAAAGACCAGATGGTGTAATTGCTGTGATACAAGATATTACAGAACATGTAAAATTAGATAATATGCAAAAAGAATTGGTAGCAGATGTATCACATGAATTAAAAACACCAATAACATCAATTATGGGGTATGCGGATACTTTACTTGAAGGAGAATATGATAAAGAAACTGAAAATAAATTCTTAAATGTAATAGCAACAGAAGCAAGAAGGATGGCAAGACTTGTTACAGATTTACTTACACTTTCAAGGTATGATAATAATAAAAATACATCTAATAAAGAAAGTTTTGATTTAGGTGATTTGGTAAAAAAATGCCAGGACAAGCTAGCAATTGAAATAAAAAAGAAAAAACATAAAGTGAATTGTTTTGTAACAGCTGATGTTCCACCAGTTTATGCAGATAAATATGATATAGAAAGAGTTGTTTTAAATGTATTATCAAATAGTATAAAATATACAAAAGACCGGCGGAGAGATAAAAATATATGTAGGATTTGTCTATAATGATGCATATATTAAAATATTTGATAATGGAATAGGAATTCCAGAAGAAGATTTAGGAAGAATATTTGAAAGATTTTATAGAGTAGATAAAGCACGTACAAGAGAGATGGGAGGAACAGGACTTCGGACTTTCAATTGCAAAAGAAATTTTAGATAAAAATGGTGGAAGTATAGATATAAAAAGTGTAGTAGGACAAGGTACAGAAGTTGTAATTAGAATTCCTACAAAGGTAGATTTTTAAGTTGAAAAATTTAAAAAAATATTATATAATAGAAAAAGTCGATAAACTAAAGTGAAAAGGGAGAGATTAACTTGAATTCAAAAGTAAAAGAAGTTTTAGAATGGGTATATTGTATTATAATTGCATTAGTTTTAGCAATGCTATTTCGTTACTTTATAGGAACACCAACAATTGTAAAAATGAATTCTATGTATCCAACATTAGAACCAAATCAAAGATTATGGCTAAATAGATGGGATAGAACTACAAAAACTTTACCTGAAAGAGGAGAAATAATAACATTTGAAGAACCATCAAAATTATATTATTCATCAAATGAAGTTGATATGTCAAATCCAGTAGCACAGTATGAGGATAGAAAAGGATTTAATTGGTTTGTTAAAAACTTTTTAGAAATAGGAAAGAGAAGCTATATAAAAAGAGTAATAGCACTTCCAGGAGAACATGTTCAAATAAAAGATCGGTAAAGTGTATATAAATGATGAAGAATTAGATGAACCATACCTTCAAGATGGAGTAGTAACAGACACGGTGGGAATAAGAGGAGTACCATTTATAGATTTTGTAGTACCTGAAAATTGCGTATTTGCAATGGGAGACAACAGACCTCATAGTACAGACTGTAGGTCATTTGGTTGCATTCCGTTAGAAAAAATAGAAAGTACAGTAGCAATTAGGATATGGCCATTAGATAAATGGGGAAAAGTAGAATAGAAAAAACTAAAAAACAGTGAACATATAAAAAGGAGAATAGATAATATTGATGTTTCAAAATATCCTAGGAAATGAAAGTATAAAAAAATTACTAATAGAAGCATTAAAAAACGATCAAGTGTCACATAGTTATTTATTTGTAGGAAATTCAGGTATAGGAAAAAAAATGATAGCAAAAGAATTTGCAAAAGGAATATTGTGTCTGGATGAAGAGAATAAATATTGTGATAATTGTAAATCTTGTTTAGAATTTGATAGTAATAATAATCCGGACTTTTCTATAATAGAACCAGATGGAAATGTTTTAAAAATAGATCAAATTAGAGAAATGCAAAAAAAAGTACAAGAAAAACCAATAATATCTAAAAGAAAAGTTTATATAATAAATAATGCTGATAAAATGAAAAGTGAAGCACAAAATGCATTATTAAAGACATTAGAAGAGCCACCAGAATTTGTGACAATTATTTTAGTAGGAGAAAATGAAAATGCTTTTTTAGCTACAATAAAATCAAGATGTATGATATTACATTTTAATAGTATATCAAATCAAGATATGGAAAAATATTTGAAAAATAATTACAATATAGATGTAACAGAAAATATGCTTGATGTATTTTATGGGAGCATTGGAAAAGCAATAGAGTTAAAAGATAAACAAGAAGGTTATAAGGTTATAGAAAGTGCAATAGATAATATTGAAAAAGAGGATTTAATAGATTTTACTAAAAAACTTGAAATATTATATAATTCAAAAGATGAAATATTTGATATGCTTGATTATATTAATATATTATTATTAAAAAAAGCTAAAGAAAATATAAAATACACAGATTGTATAAAAATTGTGGAAAATACTAAAAGAAGAATCACTCAAAATGCCAATTATGATATGAGTATTGATAATATGTTATTTAATATTTGGGAGGAAGTAGTTTGAAAAATATAATAGGAGTTAGATTTAAAA
>CALXZU010000020.1 GCA_944393325.1 uncultured Clostridia bacterium | reverse complement strand
GAAGATGAAAATATTACAACACAAAATTTGGAAAAAGAATTTTTGTCAGATGAAAATGAATGGTGGATGGCATCAAACAAAGCAAGTGTAACGATAGATGGTATAACTCGGCGAATTAAAATCATTATTAGTACCTAGTTGGGCACATGAAATTCCAGAAGACCATGGAATAACAAGTAGTGAAGCAAAAGAAGTTGCTAAAAATTTATTTAAAAAATATTTACCAGATATAGAAGGAGAATATGAATTATTAGAACTTAAGAAAAATATGGAAACAGAAGAAAATTCTTATATATGGTATGCAACATTTTATAAAAAATATGGAGACTTAATAAATCCATATGAAAGGGTATCAGTTAATTTTATACCAACTATAAATGAGATTTATCAGCTAGTGATAGAAAGAGATAAATTTGAGGATAATGAAATAAAAATTTCAGAAGAACAAGCAATAGAAATTGCAAAAAATAAAGATAATGAAATTGAGCAAAATAGAGAAATAATAAACATAGAAGCAGAAATAGGAATTGGAAAAATGAATGCAGATGCATATTTAAGGGAAACTAAAAAAGATGAATATGAAAAAAGAGAAATTCCTAAAGAAGAATATTATGTAACAGATAAAAGAGTAAGAAGAGTATGGTTTGTAAGTATTGAGTATGAAAAAGAAGAAGATAAAATAAATAGATTTACTTATTATGTAGATGCAACAACAGGAGAAATAATAGGAGGAGGACTATATAAACCAAGCATAATAGAAAATTTAAAAGAAGATGAAAATAACTTTGCATAAATTTAAAATATAGTGTAAAATATGGTTGGAAATAAAATATAAAGATGGTTAATAATATGGTAAAAGATGAAAGTTATTATAGAGAGAAAAATAGACAAGAAAGAAATAGAAACTTAAATAAAAAAAACGGGAAAAATAAAAAAGAGAAAAAGAAAAGTAAAAATAGAAATAAAAATAATCTTAAAACATTAATAATATTATTTGCTGGGATAGTTATTATTTTTAGTATAATAATGTTTATTATCTTAAAACTTATAAGTAGAAATGTAAATGAAGAAAAAATAGAAACAGAGAAGATAGCTCAAATTCATGAAGAAAGTAAAAAAGAAGATAATGTAATAGAAGTAGTACTTGAACCTAAAAACAAAATAGATGATTGGAGACTTATATTAGTAAATAGTAGAAATCCATTACCCGAAGATTCTAAAGAACCAGAACTAGTATATGTTGAAGGAAAACAATTTGACAAAAGAGCAGCAGGAGAATTACAAGAAATGATGAAAGCCATGAAGAAAGATGGAATAACAAATATTTGGATACAGTCAACATATAGAAGTATAGAATATCAAAAACAATTATATGATAATAAAATTAATGAATATTTAAGTAAAGGTGCAACAAAAGAACAAGCAGAAGCATTAACAATAGAATATATAAATAGACCAGGAGAAAGTGAGCATAATTTAGGATTAGCAGTAGATTTTAATAATGTAGATGATGATTTTGAAAATACTAAAGCATATAATTGGTTATCTGTAAATGCTAAAGACTATGGTTTTATTATGCGTTATCCAGAAGAAAAAGCAGATATTACAGGGATTGCATATGAACCATGGCATTGGAGATATGTTGGAAAAGAACATAGTTATAAAATGGAAGAGTTAGATATGTGTTTAGAAGAATATATTGAATACTTAGAAAATGGTGGAGAAATTTAATAGAATCAGATATTTTTAGAACAGATTACTAATTTAACTAGTAATCTGTTTTGATTAAAATAAAAGATATTATTGAAATAATCGCTAATTACATATATAATTATTGTAAATTATAAGAAATTGGGTGATAATATGAGAAAATTAAATTTGATAGTGATATTCAACAAAAACTTAGATAAGTCGTTATTTTGTATTAGAGCAAAAGAACCATATAAAGGAAAGTATAATTTTGTAGGAGGAAAAGTAGAAGAAGGAGAAACAAACGATGAGGCAGCATATAGAGAATTATTTGAAGAAACAGGAATAAGTAAAGAGGATATAAATTTAGACCATTTTATGGATTTAAATTACTTTAAATATGAAAATAATTTGCAAGTATATTATGGAATATTAAAACATGAAGTTAAACTAAAAGAAGAAAGAAATAAATTAGAATGGGTAAACATAGATAGTAATCTATTAGATATAAAAAGATTTGCAGGGAATTATAATATTCCTCATATAATAACACAAATTAAAGTCTATTTAAAAAACGGAGTAGGGATTGATAAATATTAAATAAAAAACAAATATAAATTTTATTAGTCTAAAGTTAGAAAAAAATTAGAATATAAAAAGTAGAAAATAAGTATTATTCTCTAAGAACAGGCATACAATTAAAGTAGCTTGGGCTTGGAGGTTTTTTTATGTTTTTAGTATTTAATAAACAAAAAATAGTAACATATTTTGTATCAGTGCTAGCAGTAATAGTTCTGTTTTTGGTGGCAGAAAATATAAAAGAAGAAAAAGTAGTAGAAACGGTATCAGGAGATGAGAGATTGCTTCCAGTATATAATGTAGAAACAGAGGAAGGAAAAATAGCATTCACAATGAATTGTGCATGGTAACAATTACTTTTATGATAGAATTTAAAAACGAGTTATTTTAGGATTTTGTAATAGATTACTAATTTAGATTAGTAGTCTTTTTTTTTCAAATTAAGGCAAAATGGTATTGCAATAGTTTTTTGGAAATTATATAATTACTATAAATTTATAAAAGTTAAAAAAAGAGGTAAAAAATATGATTCATAAAATGAAATTAAACGAAAGACCATTTGAAAAAATAAAAAATGGAACAAAAACAATAGAATTTAGATTATACGATGAAAAAAGGAAAAAAGTAAATATTGGAGATAAAATAGAATTTTCAAAATTGCCAGATTTACAAGAAAAAATATTAGTAGATGTATTAGATATATACAGAGATAAAACATTTAAGAATTTATTTAAAAAAATTTATACAGATGAGGATGAAATAGAAAGAAAGACAAAATCAATGTATCAAATTTATTCAAAAAAACAAGAAAAAGAATATGGCGTTGTAGGAATAAAAATCGATTTATTAAGTAATAGTTTCAGATATACTTATAATAAATTAGTTAGAGATAAAATCCCTGAAGATATTGATAGTGAACAAGGTAGAAAATGTAAGTACAGAATTTTAGATGATAAAGAATATTTAAAAGAATTAAATAGAAAAATTTTAGAAGAGGCTAATGAGTTTATAGAAGAAAATAGTATTGAAGAACTTGGTGACCTAATGGAAGTTATAAATGCTATAATGAAATTAAAAGGTTACAATATGAAAGAAGTAGAAAAAGTAATGAAAACCAAAGAAGAGAGGAAAGGGGCATTTAATAATAAAATTTTTTTAGAATATGTTGATGAGGAAAAAAGAAATTTAAAAGAGGAAAAAGAATTGAATAAAGATTTTAGAAAATAGTAGTTGGAGAAGTTAAAATGTGAAAATAGGTATAATAACAGATATACATAGTAATATTATTACGTTAAATGAAGTATTAAAATAATTAAAGTTAAAACGTATAAATAAAAATACCAACAGAAGATTTTAGATGAATTATATAATAAAAGAAAAAATATAAAATTTTAAAATGAATAATGATTTATTGAAAAATTGGTATATATTGTAGTATAATATATATACCAGAAAGGAATTTTGGAGGGAGAATATGTCTAAGCAACAAAAAAATATAATCAATTATATAGTAATATGTATTAATGAATTTGCAAAACAATTTAAAATGACAAGCAAAGAAGCATACTTGTATTTAAGAGATTTTAAAGGAATCGAATTCTTAAAAGAAAATTATGAAGCAGAACATACAGTTGGATTAGATGATGCTATAGATGATTTAAAACAAGTATGTATTAATAATGGAGGAGATATTAAATGATATTATATCATGGCTCAAATTTAAAAATTAATAAAATTGATTTATCAAAATGTAGACCATATAAGGATTTTGGAAAAGGTTTTTATTGTACAACAATAAAAAAACAAGCAGAATTTATGGCAGAAAGAGTAGTTAAAAGACAAGGACGGAATAAAAACAGTAAATACATTTGAACTAGATGAAAATATTTTTAGTGACAAAGAATTAAACATTAAGAAGTTTGATAAACCATCTAAAGAATGGGCAAAATTTATATTAAATAATCGAGATAGGAATTACAAATTTCTAAATAGTAAAGAATGTAATATGGATAATAAATATGATTTAGTAATAGGTCCAGTTGCGGATGATGATATTATCGTGCTATTTAGAACATTTATAAATGGCTTAATTGATATAAATACATTAATAAAAGAACTTACATATAAGGAATTAACAGATCAATATTCTTTCCATACAGAAAAAGCTATTAAATATTTAAAGGGAGTGTAAATATGGTATTAGAAAAATTAAATTATTTAGTAGAATGTATAACACAAGATTTAATTCAATATTTAATGGAAGATAATAATATAACAATAGAAGAAGCTATAGATATTGTATATAACTCAAAGACATTTGAAAAATTAAATGATTTTGAAACACATTTATATTATGAATCTTCAAGTTATGTGTATGAATATTTAAAAGAAGAATTAAAAGGGGAATGTGATACAAAAACTAATCGATAAAATATGAAAGTTTAGCAAAAAAAGTGCTAAACTCTTTTTTTGATTGGTTGTAACAGATATAGAAATGATCTATATCTGCTTTTTGAAGTAATAAATTATATGTTTTGACATATACATTTAAAAAGAAAGAGGTGGACATGAATGTAGTAAGAAGTTATTCAAACGAAGGAAAAACATTGCAAGAACTAATGGAAATATTACTTCCAATATATTTACAAGAAAAGACTTGCAATAAAGAGACCGAAGAGTTAGAATTCAAAACACAAAATCCTAAATAACTTGTTTCTTATATAGACATAGTAATAATGAGCTACTATGAGGAAGGAGAAAACTTATCAATATGGAAACAAGTATAATTGAAAGTAAAACTTACAAAGTACGGAATGTACTTAAGATTATCAAGAGATGACGATTCAAAAACTGAATCAGAAAGTATAAAAAATCAAAAGATTTTCTTGAGCGAATATATTTCAAAACATTCTAACTGGTTTTTAGTAGATATATATACAGATGATGGATATACAGGTACAAATTTTAATAGACCAGATTGGCTAAGATTAATAAACGATGTAAATGCAGGAAAAATAGATTTAGTGATAACAAAAGATTTATCACGTTTAGGAAGAGATTATATACAGGTTGGATATTATACAGAAAACTATTTTCCTGCAAGAAATATTAGGTATATTGCAGTAAATGATGGAGTAGATACATTTTCAAAAACAAATAATAACGACATTGGACCATTTTTAGCAGTGGTAAATGATATGTACGCAAAAGATATTTCTAAAAAAGTAAGAACTGTAAAAAGGACAAAAGCAGAGAAGGGAGAATTCATTGGAGCATTCGCACCATATGGATATAAAAAGCATCCAAATGATATTACTAAACTAATTGTAGATGAGGAGGCAGCAGAGGTAGTTAAATATATATTTAATGAATATATAAATGGAAATGGCTTAGCATATATAGCACATAGATTAAATGAAAGAAAAATAGATTGCCCATCTGTATATAAACAAAGAAATTCAAGATATCATTGCAAGGCAATTGCTAATTTATGGGGACACAATACAATAAAATTTATATTAACAAATAAAGTATATACAGGAGATTTAATACAACATAAAGGTGAGATGGTAAGTTATAAAGTAAAAAAATATAGGCTACTTCCAAAAACAGAATATCTAATAAAAGAAAATGCTCATGAAGCAATAATTGATAAAAAGACATTTGAATTAGCACAAGATATTTTAAAAAGAAAAGCACATAATATTCATAGAAAAGAAAATACAGAACATCTATTGGCAGGGCTATTATATTGTCCAATATGTCATAACAAATATACATTTCAGAAACAAAGTGGATTAAAAGATGATATGGTTGCAATTTGTAGTATGTATAATAGATATGGAAAAGATTATTGTACAAGAAGAGCAATAAGAGAAAGTGTTTTGAATAAATTTGTAGTAGAAGATTTAAGAAAAAATTTGACCGAGAAAATAGATAAGGAAAAGTTGATAAAGTCAATTGATAAAACTAGTATAAATATAGAAAAAAAGAAGATAGAAAAAAGAATTACAGACAATAAAAAAAGAATTAATGAAATTAACAAAATACTAAAAACAGCTTATGAAGATAGAGTAAATGGAATAATAGATACAAATGAATTTGTTACATATTCAGAAAGTTATAAAAAAGAGCAAGAAGAATTAATACAAAAAACAGAAAATTTAAATCTAAAATTACAAGACTACGAAAATACAAAAGAAAAAGAATTAATAAAATACATAAAAGAAATTGTAAGTTTTGAAAACATAGATAGAAATATAATTTTAAATTTAATAGATAGTATTGAAATAACTGATAAAGAAAATATTAAAATAAATTACAAATTTAAAGTGTAAATTTAGAGTAGATAAAATCTGCTTTTAATTTTAACAAAAATCTATCACAAAAGAAATTGCGACTGGAATGCAGATGATATAGATAGCATTTTAGAAACATTAGAAAAAAATAATGTAAAAATAACATTTTTTATGGTGGGAGAATGGATAGACAAATACCCAGAAGCGGTAAAAAAAATTTATGAAGCAGGGCATGAAATAGCAAACCATGGAAATATGCATAAACATATGAATAACTTAAGTTATGAAGAAAATATAGAAGAAATAGAAAAGGCAAATGAAAAAATAGAGGCTATAACAGGAACTGAAAATAAATTATTTAGAGCACCATATGGTGAATATAATAATACAGTAATAAAAGCAGCAAAGGAAAATGGCTATATACCGATACAGTGGAATTTAGATACATTAGATTATACAGGATTAACAGGAGAAGAAATGTGGAAAAGAATAGAGAAAAAATTAAAAAATGGGGATATAATACTTAGCCATAATGGAACAGCTCATACAGCAGATAGTTTAGATATGTTAATTAAAAATATAAAAGGAAAAGGCTTTGAAATAGTAAAAGTATCAGATTTAATATATGAAAATGATTATAAAATAAATATAAATGGTACACAAATAAAAAATAAATAAATGTGTATAAAAATGGAAAAATTGGAAACTATAAAAATATAAATATAATAAGGGGTATGAAATGACTTTTATTGGAATGATATCAGATTATAAAAGTTTTGAAAATGTTAAAGATGTTTTAAAAAAGAATAGAAATAATGATATTAATTTGATTCATATATGTAAAAAAAGTATTAGTAATATTAAAAATATAAGATTTGAAACAGTAATAATAGACAATAATTTAGATGAGTTTAAAGAAGAAATATTATTAATGAAAAATATTTGTTTTAATGCAAAGTTTATTGTTATTAATTCAGATATAAATATAAAAATACCTGAATATATTAAAAATGAAAAACTCATAACATATGGCTTAAACCAAAGAGCAACAGTAACGATATCAAGTGTTACAGAAAGTAGCATATTAATTTATTTACAAAGAAAATTAGAAAATATAGAAGGAAAAACCGTAGATATAGGAGAAAAAAGAATAGATATTAATGAAGAAAGTAGATTAAAAATTTATGAAATTTTAATAATTTATATAATATTTTTGATAAAATCTAACCCCATAATGAAGCAAATAATGGAAAAGTCTAACTTTTTTGAAAAAAATTAACTTTTTATGTAGACAAAACCAAAAAAATGGTGTATAATAAAAAATGTAAATTAAGTGCGCAAGGAAAAAAATACAATTGATAAATTAATAAAAAAGTAGGAGGAAAGAAAATTGAATACAAATTATTTAGAAAACAACTATTTAACATTAGTTGGAAAAGTTACAGGAGAAAAGAAATTTAGTCATGAAATTTATGGAGAGAGTTTCTATGTATTTAACTTAGAAATACCAAGATTAAGTGGAAATAGTGACATAATTCCAATAACAGTTTCAGAAAGACTAATAAAAGATGATACATTAAGTGAAGGAAAAAAACTATTAATAAAAGGTCAATTTAGATCATATAATAGTTACGAGAATGAAAAAAATAGACTTATCTTAACAGTATTTGCAAAAGACATTATAGAAGTAGAAGAAAAAGAAGATGAAGAAAACGAAATGGTAATAAAAGATACAATAACAAATGAAGTTGTATTAGTTGGGTATATTTGTAAAAAACCAATATATAGACAAACACCATTTGGACGTGAAATATCAGATCTTTTACTTGCAGTAAATAGAGCATATAACAAATCAGACTATATACCATGTATAGCATGGGGAAGAAATGCAAGATTTTGTCAAGAACTTGAAGTTGGAACAGAAGTAAAAGTAGTAGGAAGAGTTCAATCAAGAAATTATGAGAAAAAACATGAAGATGGAACAATAGAAAAAAGAGTTGCATATGAAGTTTCAGTTGGAAGTTTAGAAGTAATTAATGAAAATGAAGATAAGAAAGAAGAGGTTACAGAAAACCAAGAAGCTGTTTAATATATAGGATAATAAAAAATAAAAGTTTCAAAAAGCTAGTTTTTTGAAACTTTTTCTGCTATAATAAGAAACAGAAAAAATGCAAAAAGGAGATAAGGATGGAAAAACAATTAATAAAGAATAAAGATGAAAAAGAATTAAAAAGTAAAATAAACTCAAGTATAAAATTTACAATTATGGCAGTAGTGTTAATTGCTATATTTTGTATAGCAATAACACCAGTAACACTTCAAAATGATACTTTTTATACAATTAAAATAGGAGAACACATTGTAGAGAGTGGAATAGATATGAAAGATCCATTTTCATGGCATGAAGGTTTAAGTTATACATATCCACATTGGTTATATGATCTATTAACATATCTAATATATAATTCGTTCGGAATGACAGGAATATATGTAGTAACATGCATATTAAGTGTAATATTGGGACTTTCAGTATATAGAGTAAATAGAAAATTATGTAAGAATCAAATAGTATCATTTCTAATAACAATAGGGGTAATGTACTTAATAAGAGGATATATAACAGCAAGAGCACAGCTTGTTACATTTATATTGTTTGTATGGACAATATATTTAATAGAAAAATTCTTGGAAACAAAGAAAAAAAGATATGCAGTGGGATTAATTATAATACCAATTTTGATTGCAAACATGCATGCGGCAGTATTTCCATTTTATTTTGTATTATATTTACCATATATAGCAGAATATATAATAGCATGTATATCAGAACATATAATATATAGAAAAGGTGAAATAAATTTATTAAAACTAAAAATAAAACTATTATCTAAAAAACAAGAAAATAATGAAAAAGTAGAAAAATTAAAAGAAGAATTAAAAATATTATTAGAAAAAGTAGATAAAGTAAAAGTAAAAAGAACAAAAGAATTACAAAACCCATATAAATTAAAATTAAAAAAGAAAAAAGCAACAAAATGGCTAATTTTAATATTTGTAATATGCTTATTTACAGGACTATTAACACCAATAGGAGACACACCATATACGTATTTATTTAAAACAATGGAAGGAAATACAACACAAAATATAAATGAACATTTACCAATGACACTTTCAAATGATACAGAAGTAATGTGTACATTAATAATATTTTTAGCAATAATGATATTTACAAAAGTAAAAATAAGATTATGTGACTTATTTATGCTAGGTGGACTATGTTATTTAATGTTATTTACAAAAAGACAAGTAACAATGTTCGCACTTATATGTTCTCTTATATTAAATAGAATGATTGTAGACTTAATAAAAGTTTATACAAAACAAGATGTAGAAATAATAGTAGAAAAACTAACAAAAGTAATACCAATAATTATAATGTCAGTATTAATGATAGGATTTAGCTATAATGAAGTAAAAGACAAATTTGATGACAAATTTATAGATGAATCAACATATCCAGTCCAAGCATGTGACTATATATTAGAAAATATAGATTTAGGAAAAGCAAGATTTTATAATGAATATAATTATGGAAGCTATTTGTTATTTAGGGGAATACCAGTGTTTATAGACTCAAGAGCAGACTTATATGCACCAGAATTTAGTGGTAAAAAAGATGATATATTTATAGATTTTATAAATACATCAAATATAGGAGAATTCTATGAAGACACATTTGAAAAGTATGATATTACACATGTAATTTGTTATGAAAATTCTAAAATGAATATGATAATAGAAAAAACAAATGATCCACATTATAAACAATTATATAAAGATGATTATTTTGTAGTTTATGAAAGAGTACAAAATGTAGCTGAAAATGTAACACAGTAAAAATAGAAAATAAAGATAAAAAAAGAATTTAAAATTTGATAAAAAGAGGAGAAATCATATTTTGGAAAAATATATTGTAAAAAATGAAGATGAAGGAATTAGAATTGATAGTTATTTGGCAAAAGAAAATGAAAGTTTATCAAGAGTAGCAATTCAAAGATTAATAAAGGAAGAAAAAATACTAGTAAATAATAAAAAAACTAAATCTTCATATAAAGTTTCAGAAAATGACATTATAACATTAGAAGAAGAACAACCAGAAGAAGTAGAAATAAAAGCACAAGATATACCAATAGATATTTTATATGAAGATGATGATATTATAGTTATAAATAAACCAAAAGGAATGGTAGTTCATCCTGGAAACCGGAAATCCAGATGGAACTTTAGTAAATAGTTTAATGAATATTTGTAAAGAGAGTTTATCAGGAGTAGGTGGTAAAATAAGGCCAGGAATAGTGCATAGATTAGATAAAGACACATCAGGAGTTATTGTAGTTGCTAAAAATGATAAAGCACATATTAACTTGAGTAATCAAATAAAAAATCATGAGGTGGAAAAGACATATATTGCATTGGTAAGAGGAATTGTAAAGGAAAATGAGGCTACAATTGATATGCCTATTGGAAGAAGTAAAACAGATAGAAAAAAAATGACAGTTAGAGAAGATGGAAAAAATGCTATAACAAATTTTAAGGTTTTAGAGAGATTTTATGAAGATAATTGTACTTTGTTAGAAGTAAAAATAGAAACAGGAAGAACACATCAAATAAGAGTGCATTTATCACATATTGGATACCCAATAATTGGAGACTATGTATATTCAAATGGAAAAAATAAGTGGGGAATTAAAGGACAATGTCTTCATGCTAAAAGTTTAAAATTTAGGCATCCTGTAACAGGTAAGCAAATGGAAATAGAAGCAGAATTACCAGAATATTTAAAAAAGATTTTGGAGGAAGAATGGAAGAAGAAAGATTACAAAAATATTTAGCAAATTGTGGGATTGCTTCAAGAAGAAAAGCAGAAGAATTAATTTTAAATGGAAAAGTAAGTGTAAATGGCAAAGTTATAACAGAGTTAGGAACAAAAGTAAAACCAGGTGTGGATAAGATTTTCTATAATGGAAAAGAGGTAAGAGAAGAAGAAAATTATGTTTATATTCTTTTAAATAAGCCAATTGGATATGTAACAACTGCAAATGACCAGTTTAAAAGAGATACAGTTTTAGATTTAGTTAAGGTAAAAGAAAGAATAGTTCCTTGTCGGAAGACTTGATATGTATACATCAGGAGCATTGATTTTATCAAATGATGGAAATTTTATATATAAAGTAACACATCCAAAACATGAAATTGAGAAAACTTATACTGTTACAATAAAAGGTGTTGTAAAAGATGAAGAAGTGGAAATGTTAAAAAATGGAGTTAAAATTGAAGATTATCTTACAAAGCCTGCTAAAGTTAAAATTTTGAAAATAGATATAGATAAAAAACAGTCAAGATTAGAAATTACAATCCATGAGGGGAAAAATAGACAAGTAAGAAAAATGTGTGAAGCAATAAATCATAAAGTTTTAGCACTTCACAGAAGTAAAATCGCCGGAATTGGTGTAAAAGATTTAGCTTTAGGAAAATGGAGATATTTGACTAAAAAAGAAGTAAAACAAATATTAAATTAAAAGACTTGTTTAAATAAGTTCAATATGTTATAATAATTATGTCAAGTTTTCTTGAGTTTTGGATTGTAATCCAATAAGAAGGGAGCAATAATGACTAAAAGAAGACGGAATAAAAATCTTTTAGGTATATTGGTTTTAATTTTGGGAATATTCACATTCACAATTAGTGGATGTGATATTTCTGAAAAGATTCCAATACCGACTGTTGAAGATGGAGTATATGTCTACGATGATGGAAACATCATCGATGATGATGTAGAAACTACAATCAATAATATGTTGGTTGAACTAGAAGAAAAGACGGAGGTGGAATTTGCAGTAATAACTGTTGAAGATTTACGTGGCTTGGAAATTGAAGAATACGCCAACAATCTTTTCAATACCTTGGGTATTGGAAAGAAGGGAGAAGATAACGGACTTCTTCTTCTGATTTCACAACCTGATGAAAGGGTTAGACTTGAAATTGGAAGAGGACTAGAAGGCTTCTTGAATGATGCTAAATGTGGCAGAATTCTTGATGATTATTTTGTACCATATCGTGAGAATGATGAATACACGAAAGGAACAGAATTAACAGTCGAAGCGACACTAAATGTTTTGGCTGATGAATATGATGTTCAGATCCAAGGTCTTGATGAAGATCTACAAGTCAAAGAAGAGGAGGAAAATGAGCAAGATAATACAGTTAAGATAATAATTTGTATAATACTGATAATTCTTGTTACAGTTAGATTTGCCCTTTCAATGTGGAATGATAGTAATTATCATGGAGGAGGTGGCATCTTTTTTGGCGGCGGTGGTTCTTCCGGAGGTGGCTTTGGAGGTGGATTCTCTGGAGGCGGAGGAGCATCAAGGTAATAATATCTATTGAGTGATAGAGAAAGGAAAACTTCAATGAAGAAGTCAAGCGGACTTACAATTGTGGCAATTTTGGCTATTGTCATTGTCATAATTGGTGGATGGTTCATTGTAACTAGGAACAGTCTTGTCAGCATGCGTGAGAATGTCGATATGCAGTTCTCACAGGTTGAAACTACTCTTCAAAGGAGAAGCGACCTTATTCCCAACTTGGTTGAGACTGTGAAAGGATATGCAACTCACGAAGAAGAGGTCTTCACAGAGATTGCAGATGCACGTTCTAAGCTCGCAGGAAGTATTGAGTCTGGAGATATAGAGGCAATCGGGGAAGCTAACAATGAACTCGACTCAGCTCTTGGCAGGCTTCTTGCAATTTCTGAAAATTATCCTAACCTTAAGGCTAGTGAGCAATTTACTGCACTTCAAGATGAACTGGCCGGAACGGAAAATAGGATTAGTGTTGCTAGGCAATACTATAATGAGAGTGTAAGGAGTTATAATACTACTGTTCAGCAGTTCCCGACTAGCTTGATTGCAGGCATGAATGGATTTTATCCTGTTCCGTATTTCGAAGCCGATGAAGGAGCAACAGAGGTTCCCGAGGTTAGTTTCGACTAGTCATTAGTGCTAAAAGCTGGGAGGAGCAAATACTCCTCCCAGTTTTAGTTAATAATATAAATAAAATTATTTTTTAAAAACATTGAAAAATAATTATATTATATATATAATAAGATAAACATAAGATAAAGGAGAAATACAAATGAATACATTAAAATTTGAACCAGAAGGTTGGGATAATGAAATTACAAAATTAGATAGAAATAATTGGAAAAGTTATAAAGAAAGTAATGAAATTTTACAAGGGCTAGTAAGTAAGTGTGATGATAATTACAATTTATATATAAAATTTGAAGATGGTTTAGTTGGAAAAATTCCACGTAGTGAAGTAGAAGCAATAAAAACAGAAAATAATGGACTTCCAAAAACTAATTTGTGTAGTGGAAAGGTACATAAATTTGTACAATTTAAGATTAAAGACATAGAAAATGATGAACTTATTTTATCAAGGAAAGAAGTTCAAAAAGAAGCAATAAATTGGATAAAAAATGATTTAGAAATTGGCCAAAAAGTAGATGGAATAGTAAAAAATATAAAGCCATATGGAGCTTTTATAGAAATTGGTGGAGGCATTGTTGGATTAGTTCATATTGAAGATCTATCTGTTGCAAGGATAAAATCACCATATGAGAGAATAAAAATTGGACAAAAAGTTGAAATTGTGGTAAAATCTATAAACAGAGAGCAAGGAAAAGTAATTTTATCTTATAAAGAAATATTAGGCTCATGGGAAGAAAATGCATCTAAATTTACAGTAGGAACTAAAGTTAAAGGTAAAGTAAGAGAGACAGAGAAAAATAAAAATGGTATTTTTATTGAGCTTACACCTAATTTAGTTGGAATGGCTGAATATGAGGATGGATTAGAATATGGACAAGATATAGATGTTTATATTAAGAAAATAGATTATGATAGAAAAAAAGTAAAATTACTTATTGTTTAAAACAAGGAGGAGTAAAGATGGTTGAAGATGAAGAAATAAAAACTAAAGTATCACCATTTGCAATAAGAGAAGGAGAAATAAAAACATTTGATGGAAAAGATGGTTATGTTTCAATGAATCAAATAGTTCATAAAATAAATATTGGACATATTAATGATATTCATTTTGCTATTTTAGATTTAGTAAACGAATTTGAGTTTATAACATCAAGACAAATTTATCAAATGCTTGAGATAAAAGGAATTGATTTAAAGTCTCAAGATAAATTAAATAATAAATTAGAACAATTAGTAAAATCAAAGATTTTAACAAGATATTACTTTAATTCAGAAGAAGGTAAAGGTATTTACCGTATTTATTGCATGGAAAAAATGGGAAAATACTTACTTACTTCACAAGAAAAAGAATGTAAATGGCAACCATCTGATAATACAAAACCTGTTGCTATGATAAAGAAAAGATTAGCTGGAAACCAAGTTTTAATTGCTTATTTAAGAAAAGTAAGAGCATTTGATAATTTTACTGTAAAACCAGCAATTACAGCTAAAGTATCAGGAAAAGTCTTTAAAGCATCTGGTGGTAGTGTAAAACTTACTAAAAATAAAAAATCAATAGAGTTTTTATTTGAAGTAATAAGAAGAGAACAAGATTGGCAAAATAAACTTGTTGAAAAGATGAGATTATATAAAGATTTCTATGAAAACTTTTTAACAGGAGATTCAGGTTTTTCAAATATGCCTCAACTTATTTTGGTATGTGAAGATGAAAGACATATGGCAGAGACTTTTAAAGAAATTGTTACAAATCAAGTGGAAATACCACAAATTAAATTATATTTCACAACAGATTTGAGACAAAATGAAGAAACTCTTGAAAATACTTTAGTAGAATTTAAGCTAGTAGATGGTAAATACAAGAAAGAAAATGTAGAACTAAAATTACTTGGTATGTAAACAATGAAGCTGTTTTTTGGGACGGGGTCAAAAAACAGCTTTATTGGATTAAAATAGTATCGATTTTGTAATCTGTTGTCTGGAAATATTAGTTATATAATTGGAATTGTACAATGTCAATTTTACATAGACAAAGAAAAAGTTGATATTAGTTCGGCTAAAACTAATACCAACAACAATTCTGGTACTTCATCCAATGAGTGAGGGAAACCTCGCTCTTTTTATATTATATGTTTTTTAACAAATTATAATATTTTTAAGCACAAAAATTACAATTAAATGATATAAAAGAAGCATTTTAACTGTTTTTTGACCCCGTCCCAAAAAACAGTTGCTATTCAATACCTAAAATCTCTTTAGCTCTTTTAATATCGTTATCATCTGCTTGTCTAACACCTTCTAAAGGGTAATTAAGCCCTAGTTTTTTCCATTTAAATTCTCCAACACTGTGATATGGTAAAAGTTCTACTCTTTCTACGGTTTTAAGAGAATTAATAAAGTTTTTTAATTTTAATAAATCTTGCTTTTCATCTGTAAAGCAAGGAACAATTACTTGCCTTATCCACATAGGTTTGTTATTATCACTTAAATATTTTGCAAATTCAAGTTCCAATTTATTTGATTTTCCAACTAGTTCTTTACACTTTTTATCATCTATATGTTTAATATCTAATAAGAATAAGTCAGTAATATCAATTAATTTCTTAATATCATCTGTAAGAGTAACCATACCAGAAGTGTCTATACAGGTGTGGATATTTTCTTTTTTTAATTTAGTAAATAATTCATAAATAAATTGGTGTTGAAGTAAAGGCTCACCACCACTGATAGTTACTCCTCCTCTTGGGTATATATAATTTTTATAATTCATAATCTTATTAAAAATATCATCTAAAGACTTATAATGTCCTGAATTTATATCCCAAGTGTCTCTATTGTGGCAATACTTACACTCTAAATGACATCCTTGTAAAAAAAGTACAAAACGAATACCTGGTCCATCTACTGTACCAAAAGACTCTATTGAGTGAACTTTTGCATAATATTTTAAATCTTTTTTTTCTACATTTTGGGTTATATCAATTTTATTTTCCATATAAAATCATCCTTAAATTTAGATTATTAAAAGGGAAATATATTTCCCTTTTAATTTTTAGTTTTTATTTATTTTTAATATTTGTATTTTGTATTTTTTCTATATTTTATATTCTTTCATGAATAGTTCTATGAATAACATCTAATTGTTGTTCTCTTGTTAATTTAGTGAAGTGAACAGCATATCCAGAAACACGAATTGTAAGTTGTGGGTAATTTTCTGGGTGTTCCATAGCATCTTCTAATAAACTTCTATCAAATACATTTACATTAATATGATGACCTGTTTGTGCAAAATATCCATCTAACATATTAACTAAGTTATCGACTCTTTCACTTTCTGTTTTACCTAAAGTTCCAGGTGTTATTGAGAAAGTATATGAAATACCATCTTCTGCACTGTCAAATGGAAGTTTTGCAATTGAGTTCATAACTGCTAGTGCTCCATTTGTGTCTCTTCCATGAAGTGGGTTAGCACCAGGTCCAAATGGTTCTCCAGCTCTTCTTCCATCAGGTGTATTTCCTGTAGCTTTTCCATAAACTACATTTGAAGTAATTGTTAAAATAGATAATGTGTGTTTTGAATTTCTATAAGTTTGATGTTTTCTTAGTTTATTCATAAAGTTTTTAGTAATATCAACTGCTATTTTGTCAACTCTTTCATCATCATTTCCGAATTTAGGGAAATCTCCTTCAATTTTGTAATCAATAGCAAGTCCTGTCTCATCTCTTACTACTTTTACTTTAGCATATTTGATTGCTGATAATGAATCAGCTACAACTGATAGTCCTGCAATACCACAAGCCATTGTACGTAAGATTTCTCTATCGTGAAGAGCCATCTCAATTGCTTCATAGCAATATTTATCGTGCATATAATGGATTGCATTTAATGCTTTAATATATATTTTTGCTACATAATCCATCATTTGATTAAATTTTTCCATGACTTCATCATAATCTAAATATTCAGAAGTAATTGGTGCATATTTTGGAGTAACTTGTTTACCTGATATTTCATCTCTACCACCATTAATTGCATAAAGAAGAGTTTTGGCAAGGTTAGCTCTTGCACCAAAGAATTGCATTTGTTTACCTATTTTCATAGGAGAAACACAACAAGCAATACCATAATCATCTCCTAATGTGATTCTCATTAAATCATCATTTTCATATTGAATAGAAGATGTTTTAATAGATAAGTTAGTAGTATATCTTTTGAAATTCTCAGGAAGTCTTGTAGACCAAAGAACTGTCATATTTGGCTCAGGTGCAGGACCTAAATTTTCCAAAGTATGAAGTAATCTAAAAGAGTTTTTAGTAACTAAAGTTCTTCCATCAATTCCCATACCGCCAATACTTTCTGTTACCCATACAGGATCACCGCTAAATAATTCGTTATATTCAGGTGTTCTTAAGAAACGTACCAATCTTAATTTCATAACAAAATGGTCCATAATTTCTTGAGCTTCTTCTTCAGTTAAAACACCATTTTGTAAATCTCTTTCAAAATAAATATCTAAAAATGTAGAAGTTCTACCTAAACTCATTGCAGCACCATCTTGTGATTTTATAGCTCCTAAATATCCAAAATATAACCATTGAACAGCTTCTTTAGCATTGTTAGCTGGTTTTGAAATATCAAATCCATATTTTAAAGCCATTTCTTTTAATTCATTTAAAGCGCTAATTTGATCACTAGTTTCTTCCCTTGATCTTATAACTTCTTCAGTTAATTCATCTGTATTTAAAACATCTAATTCAGCTTGTTTTTCAGAAATTAAAGCATCTATACCATATAAAGCAACTCTTCTATAATCTCCTATAATTCTTCCACGTCCATAACCGTCAGGAAGACCTGTAATTAAATGTGAACTTCTAGCTCGCCTAATATCTGGTGTATATACACTAAATACTCCATCATTATGAGTTTTTCTGTAGTTATGGAATATATTTTCAACTTCATCATCTACTTTTCTATCATAAGCCTGACATGCCTTTTCTACTATACGTATACCTCCAAATGGCATAATAGCTCTTTTTAAAGGACTGTCTGTTTGTAGACCTACAATATCTTCTAAATCTTTATCAATATAACCAGCATTATGTGCTGTTATTGTAGATATTGTTTTAGTGTCTATGTCTAAAACTCCACCTTTTGCATCATGTTCTTTTTTATAAAGGTCTAAAACTTCATTCCAAAGTTTTTTTGTTTTATCTGTTGCACTAGCAAGAAAACTTTCATCTCCATCATAAGGTGTATAATTATGTTGTATAAAATCTCTAACATTTATTTCAGAGATCCAATCTCCTTTTTTAAAACCTTTCCATTGTTCAAAATCCATTTTTTACCTCCTATAATTTACTTATATTACTATATTAGTATAAACAATTTGCCACATATTATAATATCATATGTGAAAAATTTAAGCAATTGTTTTTTCATATTTCTATTAATAATATATATACAATCTTGAAATAAAACTGTTGCAAAAGCAACAAAAAAGCCAATATTTAAAATATTGACTTTTAATAAATTCTAAAGTGGTTCAAAAGGATCATCTTCAGCAATTACTCTTGCTACATTATAAATCAATCTTTGAGTTTCTGGTGAACAGCTTTTTAATAATTCAGAAAATTCCTTTGTTAAATAATTTTCAGAATTACTTGATGCTCCATTCAATATGTAACCTTCTGAAACATCTAAAATACGGCAAACTTGATTTAATCTTTTTAAATTGATATGTGAATTTCCTCTTTCAACTCTACTTAAAAAAGCAACTGAAATATCAATTTGTTCTGCTAAATCTTCTTGTGTCATGTTTTTTGCAAGTCTTGCTTGTTTTATTCTTTGTCCGATTACGTTGTAATCTAAAGCCATTTTTATCACACTCCTATTTTTATTATAGGCATATAATAGCATTTTGCAGTTTAAATTTACAGAAACCAAAATGTCTATGTTGAAGTTATTGGTAAATATATTATTAATTTATAAGTTTAAAAAATAACAATTTTTCTTGGAATTACAGGGGTTTACAAGATAATAAAATTAACTTAATAATTCAAAAAAATAAAAAACAAAGAGAAAAATGGTTATACAAATAAGGCTTTGTTTAATAGTGAAAATATATGTAAATAAGAAAAGAATAGAAAACTTTTAATATTATTAAACAAGAAAAAACGAGAAAAAGAGAGGAAAAGCGAGAAAAAACGAGAGAAAGTTGGAAAAACAAGGAAAATGAAAAAGTATTTTTTTCTAAATTTGACAAATTACGATTAAAAATGTATACATAATTTGATTTTGGATAGAATATATAGTATAATAAAAGACGGTCGCGTTAAAAAACATAAACAAAAAGGAGCGTGGATATATATTTTAAACAAAAAATTAAAATACTATACAAAAGAAATTTTAAAGTATTTTAACATAGCTATTATAGGATTTGGTTTTATTATCGCGATTATATTAATAAAATACAAACCAATCTATGAAGTTAGCATATCAGGAGAAGAATTAGGATATGTAGAAAATAAAAATGCATTTGTAGAGAGTTTAAAACAAGAAGTAGAACAAACAAAAAACGTAGATACAGTAGATTTAAAGCAAACTCCTGAATATGAGTTAAAATTTGTAGATAGAAATTTAGAAACTAATGAAGATGAAGTATCAGAGAAATTAGAGGACAATTTGATTATCACTTATAAATATTATGAAATAGCATTAAATGATGAACAAGTAGAAAAAGTAAATACAATTGAAGAAGCTGAAGAAATTGTAGAAGAAATAAAAGAACAAAATAGTCAAGAAGAATTAGATTTAACTATAGCACAGAAATTTACACAAAATGAAGAAGAAGCACTTACACAGGATATAGAGATTGCTAAAACTGACATACAACAAAAAGTTACAGAGGTAATAGAAAAGCAAGAAGAGCAAGAAAGAATTGATGCACTTCCAGATATTAATGGAATAAAATTAGCTGTAACACCAATATCAGGTAAAATTACATCAAGATATGGTGTAAGTAGTAGTATTAGAAGTTCAAGACATACTGGTTTAGATATATCAGCCAGCAAAGGAACTCCAATAAAAGTTGTAGCAGATGGTACAGTTACTTTTGCAAAATATAATGGTTCATATGGTAATTTAGTAAAAGTAGACCATGGAAATGGAGTAGAAACTTGGTATGCACATACTAGTAAAATGTATGTTAAAGTGGGAGAACAAGTTAAAGCAGGAGATGTGATTGCAGCAGTAGGTTCTACTGGTAATTCAACAGGACCACATTTACATTTAGAAATTAGAGTAAATGGAGAACATGTAAATCCACAATTATATTTATATAAATAAAAAATAAAGTTTAGATTAGCTTAAAATACGGCTAATCTTTTTTCTTAACTTAAAACGAAAAAAGCGAAATATAAATAAATTTAATTTAAAAGATATATAATAGATATTATATAGAATTACAATATATAGTATAAAGTATTACGCAAAAGTGTGGAATTCCACACTTTTGCGTAATGAAATGTTGACAAAATAGAAAAAAAAGTATAAAATGATTACGCAAAAATGTGGAATTCCACAAAAAAATGAATTGAAGGAGGCAATAATATGCAAGAAATAAAAAGAGATATATATTTAAAAGCCTTAATAGACAGAAAAGAAAATGATATGATAAAAATAATAACTGGAATAAGGAGATGTGGAAAGTCATATTTACTTGATCCTATCTTTAAAAATTATTTATTATCGCAAGGAATAAAAGAAGATCATATTATAAAATTAGAGCTTGATTCGTTGGAAAATGAAGAATATCGCGAAAAACATAAATTATATGATTTTGTTATGAGCAAGATAAAAGACGACGAAATGTATTATATTTTGTTAGATGAAATTCAATTAGTAAAAGATTTTGAAAGTGTACTAAATAGTTTTTTAAGAAAGAAAAATTTAGATGTTTATGTTACTGGGAGTAATTCAAAATTTTTATCCAGTGATATTGTAACAGAATTTAGAGGAAGAGGAGATGAAATAAGGGTTTATCCATTATCTTTTGCTGAATTTTCATCAGGATATAATGGAGACAATAGAGATGCTTTCAAGGAATATATAACTTATGGTGGAATGCCTTATATTTTATCAAGAAAAACAGAAGAGCAAAAAAGTAAATATCTAAATAGTCTATTTGAAAACACATATATAAATGATATTATTGAAAGAAATAAAATTCAAAGAAAAGATGTGTTAGATATAATTATAAATCTATTAGCTTCATCTGTTGGTTCACTAACAAACCCAAAAAAGATAGCAAATACATTTATCAGTAATAGTATGGTAGATGTAACAGATAAAACAGTTGGTAACTATATTGAGTGTTTATTGGATGCTTTTATGATAAACAAGGTGGATAGATATGATATAAAAGGTAAGAAATATATATCAACTCCATCAAAATATTATTTTACCGATATAGGATTGAGAAATGCAAGACTAAATTTTAGACAGCAAGATGAGGATCATTTAATGGAAAATATAATATATAATGAGCTAATAGTTAGAGGATATAATGTTGACGTAGGTGTAGTAGAACATTTTGAAAATGACAGTACAGGAAAAACAATTAGGAAACAATTAGAAGTTGATTTTGTTTGTAATCAAGCAAGTAAAAGATATTACATTCAATCTGCTTTTGCTATTCCAAATAAAGAAAAAATGGAACAGGAACAAAAATCATTAATTAATATAAATGATAGTTTTAAGAAAATAATCATAGTAAAAGAAGACATAAATCTTTGGCGAAATGAAGAAGGAATTTTAATAATAAGTTTAGAAGAGTTTTTATTAAATCAAAACAGTTTAGATTTATAATAAAAAAATATAAAATTACAGGAAAAAACATTTGGAGAGTATTGGAAATTAGAGAAAATGATAAATATATAAAACAACAATATTTGTATAATTAAAAACACCATTTAGGTGTTTTTTTGTCGGAGTCCTTACAATAAGAATAAACTACTACTATCATTTTCTTATTTAATAGAGCAACATAATAGTATTAAAATTACTATTATTTAATATTATAAAAATATATATTTTTTTATGTTATAATTTAGGAAGGAATTAATACAACTTATATAGTATTATATAAATGGAGTATTTTTAACTAAAATTGGTTAAAATAAGCAAAAGAAAAAAAGGAGGAAATACTTTATGGACGAAGAAGCTAAAGTGAAAGAGATGATTGATAATTTAGTTGCAAGAGCAAGAAAAGCATCTGAAGAATATCTTAATTTAGATCAAAAAACAGTAGATAAAATAGCAAAAGCTATGGCAATGGCAGGCTTGGAACATCATATGGAGCTTGCAAAAATGGCAGTAGAAGGAACAGGTAGAGGAATTTATGAAGATAAAATAACAAAGAATATGTTTGCAACAGAATATATATATCACAGTATTAAATACGAAAAAACTGTAGGAGTTATTAATGAAAATGAAGAGGAAGGTTATGTAGAAATTGCAGAGCCTGTAGGTGTAATCGCAGGAGTAACACCTGTTACAAATCCAACTTCAACTACAATGTTTAAATCTATAATTTCAGCAAAGACAAGGAATGTAATAATATTTGGTTTTCACCCATCTGCTCAAAAATGTAGCACGAAAGCAGCAGAGATTTTAAGAGAAGCTGCAGTAAATGCAGGTGCTCCTAAAGATTGTATTTTATGGATAGAAGAACCAAGTATATTGGCAACAAGAACACTTATGAATCATCCAGGAGTAGACTTAATATTAGCAACAGGTGGCACTGGTATGGTAAAATCAGCATATTCTTGTGGTAAACCAGCATTAGGTGTAGGCCCTCGGAAATGTTCCTTGTTATATTAATAAATCAGCTAAGCTAAAAACATCAGTAAATGATTTAGTAATGTCAAAATCATTTGATAATGGTATGATATGTGCATCAGAACAAGCAGTTTTAGTAGATAAGGATATTTATCAAGAATTTGAAAAATTGATGAGAGAAGCAGGATGTTATTTTGTAAGTCCAGAAGAAAAACAAAAATTACAAGAGAGTATGTTCGAATATAGAGACGATATAGGATATAAATTAAAATCACATGTTCCAGGACAGTCTCCATATACAATAGCAAAAGAAGCAGGTTTTAGTATTCCAGAAGACACAAAAGTGTTAGTTGTATATGAAGAAGGAATAGGAAGTGATTATCCATTTTCAAAAGAAAAATTAAGCCCAGTTCTTACTTATTATATTGTAGAAAATGAGGATGAAGGAATAGAAAAATCTGAGAAATTATTAGAATTTGGAGGACTTGGTCATTCAGCTGTTATACACTCAGAGAACAAAGAAACAATACTTAAGTTTTCTAAAACCATGAAAGCAGGTAGAATTATTGTAAATTCACCTTCAACACATGGTGCAATTGGAGATATTTATAACACAAATATGCCATCACTAACTTTAGGGTGTGGTTCATTTGGAGGAAATTCAACAACTGCAAATGTTTCTTCAGTAAATCTTATTAATATAAAAAGAACAAGTAAGAGGAGGGTTAATATGCAATGGTTTAAAATACCAGATAAAATATATTTTGAAGCAGGTTCAATTAGCTATTTAGAAAAAATGCCAGACATAGAAAGAGCTTTTATTGTAACAGATGGAGGCATGGTGAAATTAGGTTATGTTGATAAAATCTTATATCATTTAAGAAAAAGAGAACACTATGTACACTCAGAAATATTTGATGAAGTAGAGTCTGACCCATCTTTTGATACAATTATGAAAGGTGTAGAAGTTATGAAGAACTTTAAACCTGATGTAATTATAGCGTTAGGAGGAGGAAGTCCAATTGATGCTGCAAAAGGTATGTGGTTATTTTACGAACATCCAGATGCAGACCCAGAAGGTTTGAGATTAAAATTTATGGATATTAGAAAACGTACCTATAAATTCCCAAAATTAGGTACAAAATGTAAAATGGTAGCAATACCTACAACATCTGGAACTGGTTCAGAAGTTACTTCATTTGCAGTTATAACTGATAAAAAACAAAATAAAAAATATCCTTTAGCAGATTATGAATTAACACCAGACGTAGCAATTGTAGATCCTGACTTAGTAATGAGTTTACCTAAAACAGTTACAGCAGACACCGGAATGGATGTATTAACACATGCAATAGAGGCATATGTATCAAATATGGCATCAGATTTTACAGACGGCTTGGCAGAAAAAGCATCTGAAATAGTTATAAATTATTTAGAAAAAGCGTATGATGATGGAAATGACAAAGAGGCAAGAGAAAAAATGCACAATAGCAGTACAATTGCTGGTATGGCCTTTACAAATGCTTTCCTTGGAATAAATCATTCTTTGGCACATAAATTAGGAGCTGAATTCCATATGGCACATGGTAGGATAAATGCAATACTTTTACCATATGTAATTAGATATAATAGTAGTAAGCCTACAAAATTTGTATCATTTCCTAAATATGAATATTTTGTTGCAGATGAGAAATATTATACTTTAGCTAAAAAGATTGGGTTAAAAGCAGAAACTAAAGAAGAGGGAATAAATAGTTTAATTGAAAAGATAAAAGAAATGAATAAACATATGGAAATACCAAGTTCTTTTAAAGAAGCGGGAATTGATGAACAAGAATTTTTATCAAAAGTAGATATGCTTGCAGATAGAGCTTTTGAGGATCAATGTACTACAGCGAACCCAAGATTACCATTAGTTTCAGAATTAAAGCAGATATTATTAGATAGTTATTATGGAGAAAACGTATAATTTGAAATAATTGTAAATATATGTTATAATATATTAGTACGGCAAATGCCTATGTAGAAGTGCTTTGTTATTAAGGAGGAATTATGGCAGAGCCAATAGTAGTTGATTTCCAAACTATTCACGAAAGTGGGATAACTTTCAACTGCGAAGACCTAAAAAGACTCTCACAGAATATCTTTTCATGGATTGAAGCCTTCTCGAAGACTATCCAGAAGTATGATGAGTGTGAAAAAGCAAAAAAGCACCTCCATTTTTGGAGAGAAGCCGTTTATGCTAAAAACTATATCATGCGTAAGAATTTCTGTGGAGATGACTTTAGGGAAAGAACCTTTGGTATAGTAGATGCTGGAATATGGTATGTTGTCTATGATTACAACAATGATGCTTATCGTGGAGCAGATGTACCAGAAGCCATAATCTATCTTGCCTTTATGGTTCGAGATGACGAAAGCTACATTGAGCAGGCAATCGAGGCAATGGATCGATATGCTCTTTGGGGCAGAGTCTCTTAAAAAATGCGGGAGTAACTTTTAAAGTTGCTCCCGCATTAAAACAAAAGAATGAGTTCATACATGAAAAGCTTTTTTGTAAAGGTTATACACTTTATGACAAAAATAGCCTATCACATATACATATTACTACATAATAAGTTATTTGTAAATACCTTATTGAAAAATTTGTAATTTTTTTAAAATTCACAATTTTTTGGTGTTCTTGGAAATGGTATAACATCACGGATATTTTGCATACCTGTTAAATACATAATTGCTCTTTCAAATCCTAAACCAAAGCCAGAGTGAACACAACTACCATATTTTCTTAAATCTAAGTACCAGTTATAATTTTTAAGTGGCATATCTAGTTCTTTCATTCTTGTAAGTAATTTTGTGTAATCTTCTTCTCTTTGACTACCACCAATAATTTCACCAATACCTGGAACTAATAGGTCAGCAGCTGCAACAGTTTTTCCATCAGAGTTTTGTTTCATATAAAATGCTTTTATATGTTTTGGATAATCTTTTACAAAAATAGGTTTTTTATAAATTTTTTCACACAAATATCTTTCATGTTCTGTTTGCAAGTCAACACCCCAAGAAACTTTATATTCAAATTCATCATTGTGCTTTTCAAGTTCTTTTATAGCATCAGTGTAACTTACTCTTGCAAAATCTGAATTTATTACATGGTTTAATCTATCTAAAAGTCCTTTATCTATAAAATTATTAAAAAATTCCATTTCTTCAGGGCAATTATCTAAAACATATTTAAAAGTATATTTAATCATATTTTCAGCTAAATCCATGTCATCTTCTAAATCAGCAAAACAGATTTCAGGTTCTATCATCCAAAATTCAGCAGCATGTTTTACAGTGTTAGAATTTTCAGCCCTAAAGGTTGGTCCAAAAGTATATACATTACAAAAACTTTGAGCAAATGTTTCAGCATTTAATTGACCACTAACTGTTAAATGTGTATGTCTTCCAAAAAAGTCTTTTGAAAAGTCAACTTTTCCATCTTCTGTTTTAGGTATATTTTCTAAATCAAAAGAATTAACATTAAACATTTCTCCAGCACCTTCAGCATCGCTTCCAGTAAGAATAGGGGTATGAACATATACAAAATCTTGTTCTTGGAAGAATTTATGTATGCTATATGCAAATACACTTCTTACTCTAAATACAGCATTGAAAGTGTTTGTCCTTGGACGAAGATGTGCGATTGTTCTTAAATATTCAAAACTATGTCTCTTTTTTTGTAAAGGATAATCATTATCTGATAAATTTTCTATTTCAATTTTATTTGCTTGTATTTCAAATGGTTGTTTTGAATTTGGTGTTAAAACAAAGTTTCCAATAACTTTTATTGATGAACTGATAGTTATTTTTCTTATTTCATCAAAATTGTTTAAAGTATCGTTAAATACAATTTGAATATTCTTAAAAAAAGTGCCATCATTTAATTCAATAAAACCAAAAGTTTTGGAATCTCTTAAAGTTTTTACCCAACCTGCTATTGTTATTTCTTTACCTTCGAATTTTTCTGTTTCTTTAAATAGATTTCTTACTGTGATTTCTTTCATAATTGCTTCATTCCTTTCATTCTAAACTTTACATATTATATGTTATTATTTTCAAAAATTCAAGGTTTTATGATTTAATTAGAGAATAAGGATGAAAAAATAGAAAATTGGTGTAAAATAATGGTTACTGTTCAGACTAGATGAAAAATAAAAATAGTTATCCACAGAATATTACAAGGTTTGTAATACTAATGAAATA
>CALXZU010000019.1 GCA_944393325.1 uncultured Clostridia bacterium | reverse complement strand
AAATCAGCAACTAAAATTGTTAATTTAATACCAAATAGTGAACTTGAAGTATTGCAAGGATATTATCACGGAGATATTAGCATAAATCATGCAAATGATTATGCTGAAAGAGTAAAGAGATTAGTTCGTTAAATTACAATAAATAGGGTTGATAATTAGTTGATAATATCGTTTTTTATTATATAATGGTAACATCAATTAGTAATTTATGGAGGAGGTAAAAGTGAAAATTGCAAAGATTATATTATCAATAGTTACAATGCTATTTGCATTACTAGGATTATTAAAAGTTATATCTTTTGATATTGCAAATCCAATAATGTTTTTAGCATTAGCTACTTTATTAGTATTGAGAAGTATTGAGTATAAGAAAAGTAGAGAAAATAGTAGTTTTATACTAACTGTTATTACAGCAGTATTTTTATATGTTGTAGTTATTTATAATGTTTTTATAGCATAATAAATTACAATAAATATGGCTGATAATTAGTTGATAATATTGTTTTTTATTATATAATGGTAACATCAATTAGTAAGTTGTCGTTGAGGTTAATTTGTGTCTATGATAAAATTTGATGAAATTTATAAATTTTGTAGACAAACTAAAAAGAATAATGTAGAATAATTAGCATAGGAAATGAGAATAAGCAGATGTGGTTTGCCTCCTACATAAGAGGAGGTGAGGCGTATGGTAGAAATAAAAGCATTATTATTAATAATAAAAATACTTTTTACTGGTCTAGTATCAGTAACTATCATTACGTTTGCCTTAATTATTGCATTAGTAGTAATTATTAGCAAACAAAAATAACCAATAAAAAACACATCTGTCTTGACCGGGAGATGTGTTTTTTACATATAACCAGGCAAACCACGTTTGTGGTTTCTCCATTTCCTATATTTATTATAATCTACTTATAAGTAAAAAGTCAATAAAAACGATAAAACTTTGTGTAAAATTTATAGTGGATAGGATATAAATCAGTGCTACAACTTATAATTAGTCGTTTATAAAAAATAATAATTTATAGTTAAGGTGGGAGAAAAAATAATGGTTGTTTTAATAGCAGGTAGTACACATACAGGAAAGACATTATTAGCACAAAGATTGTTAGAAAAATATAAATATCCTTATTTATCAATTGACCATTTAAAAATGGGACTTATTAGAAGTGGAAACACAAGATTAACAGTAGAAGATGATAAAGAATTAACAAAATATTTATGGAAGATAATAAAAGAAATCATAAAGACTAATATAGAAAACAAGCAAAATATAATAATAGAAGGTTGTTATATACCATTTGATTGGAAAAAAGATTTTGACAAAGAATATTTAAAAGAAATACAATATGTTTGTTTAATTATGACAGAAGAATATATAAATAATAATTATAATAATATTCAAAAGTATAGGAATATTATAGAAAACAGAATATATGATGAAAACATAAATAAAGAAAAACTTATAAAAGAAAATAAATATAATTTAGAGATGAGTAAAAAGTTTAACAACAGATATATTTTAATTGATGACAAATATGAAATAAATTTAGAGATATAATTACAAATTACAGGCAATATTTTAATAAAAAAGAAAAACCCAATTATTAGAAAATAATTAGGTTTTATAATTTAAACTTTTTTATCAATTAATTTTTCAAGAATCTGAACTGCATTACTAGCAGCACCTTTTCTAATATTATCTGCTACTACCCATAAATTTACACCAGATTTTACACTATCATCACGTCTGATTCTTCCAACAAAAACTTCATCATGCCCAGTTGCTAAAATAGGCATTGGGTATTCATTTTTTTCAGGATTATCAATTATGATAATATTCGGAAAATCTTTTAAAGTAGCTATTAAATCATGAATTTCAAAATCTTTTTCAAATTCAACATTAATAGATTCAGAATGAGAATTAGAAACAGGAACTCTAACAGTAGTTGCAGTAATTTTTAAATCTGGACGATGTAAAATTTTTCTTGTTTCATTTATCATCTTCATTTCCTCTTTTGTATATCCATTATCTAAAAATGAATCAATATGTGGTAAACAATTATCGAATATAGGATGAGGAAATTTTTTCAAAGGTTCTTTGCTATCTATATTTTTTAAATCATCTAATGCATTTTTGCCAGCTCCAGAAACAGCCTGATAAGTAGAATATACTACCCTTTTAATTTTGTATTTGTCATCTAAAGCCTTTAAAGGAAGCATTGCTTGAATAGTAGAACAATTAGGATTTGCAATAATTCCATGATTATATTCTACATCTTCAAAATTAACTTCTGGAACAACTAAAGGAACATCTTTATCCATACGAAAATAACTACTGTTATCAATAACAATACAACCTTTAGCGACAGCAATTGGAGCAAATTTTTTGGAAATCTCCCCACCTGCTGAAAACAATGTAAAATCAAATCCGTCATCAAAAGAATTTTCAGTCAATTCTTGAACAATATATTCTTTCCCTAAAAAAGTAATTTTTGTACCAGCTGATCTTTTACTTGCAAATAGTGAATAACTTTCAATTGGTAAATTTTTTTCTTCTAAAACTTTAAGAAAGGACCTACCAACAAGACCTGTTGCACCAACAATGGCTACTTTATATTTTTTCATAATAATACCTCCAAAAGGTATAATAAATTGTAGAAAATTTTAATTAAAATATTTCCTTATATATTTTACTATAAAATAAAAGAAAAATAAACCACAAAGAGGAAAAAAATAAAAAAAATGAACTTGATTTTTTAGGTGTTTTATAATATAATAATTTGCTAAGTGGAGGGGAGAGACATGCTTATAAATCATGAAATATTAGAAGATTTATATAGAGATGCAGGAGAAAGAAGAAAACAAAGAGCAATAAATTATCAAAAACAAGGAAGAGTAAAAATAAAAAATATAGAATATGAAAATGAATTGAACTTTGAAATAAGTGCAAATGTTATAGGAACAGAAGTATATAAAACATATATAAATATAAAAGATGGAGAAATAGAAGATGTAACATGCACATGTGAAGACTATTATAATCATTATGGAATTTGTAAACATACATTGGCAACAGTATTAGAATTTATAAATAATCCACAATATATAGGAAAAAATGTGGGAAATGAGGATGAAAAAATAGATAACAGACTAGGATTATTGGCAGATATAAAAACAGGAAACAACACATTTAGAAATTTTAAGCAAATAGTAAACAGTTTTTATCAAGAAGAAATAGAAGGAATATCAGATGAAGAAGACGAAATAAAACAAAATGGAACAATAAAAATAGAACCAATAATCTATTATGAAAAATTCACAGGAGACATAAAAGTAGAATTCAAAATAGGAAACAAAAAAATGTATAAAATAAAAAACTTAGCAGACTTTTATACAAGAATGTTAAATAAAGAAAATTATAAATATGGACAAAAATTAGAATTCATACATACAAAAGAAGCATTTGCAGAAGAAAGCAGACCATTATTAAACTTTATACTAAAATATTCTGAAATAATAAAATATGCAAATTCTAATTCAAACAGTAATTTTAGGTATTATGGAAAAGCATTAAATGAAGCAAATATATTGTTAGGAAACAGTGGTATAGATGATTTATTTGATGTATTAAAAGGAAAAGAAGTAGAATTTAATAAAGACTACACAACTCAAAAAATAGAATTTACAGAAGAAGAGCCACAAATAGATTTTATATTAAAGAAAAATACAAAAGGAAATTATATAATATATCCAGATAAGGAAATATATGAAATAGCACAATTAACAGGAAAATCTTATAAATATATCTTATTTAATAAAAAGATATATAGATGTACAAAAGAATTTGAAAGAACAAATTTAAAATTATTAGAACTATTTAAACAAAACTATGTAACAGAAATAGAATTTGGAAAAGAAGAATTACCAGAATTCTTTTCAGTAATATTGCCAAAAGTAAAAGATGCAATAAAAATAGAAGGGCTAAGTAAAGAAGAAATAGAAAAATATAAGCCAAAAGAATTAGTAACAAAATTATACTTAGATTTTGATAAAAATGACTATCTAGTAGCAGATATTAGATTTCAATATGGAGAAAATGAATTTAATCCATTAAATGAAAAAGAAAAAATAGAAATTCCACGTAATAAGATAAAGGAAACAAAAGCTCTAAATATATTTAGAAAAACAGGTTTTATGTTTGATGTAAAAAACACAAGATTTATATTACCTAATGAAGATAAGATATATAAATTTCTATCAGAAGATATAAACTATTATATGCAAAAATTTGCAGTAATGGTAACAGAAAACTTCAAGAAAAAACAAATAAGAATACCAAAAATGACAGGAATAGGAGTAAGAGTAGAAAACGATTTACTTACAATTGATTTAAGTAAAATAGATATAGATTCACACGAATTGCAAGACATAATGGAAAAATATTCTTTAAAAAAGAAATATTACAGACTAAAAGATGGAAGTTTTATAAATTTAGAAGACAATAAAGAAATAGAATTTTTAGATAAATTATCAAGTGGAATGGGAGTAGATTATAAAGAAATAGAAGATGGAGAATTAAGACTTCCTGTAAATAGAACATTATATTTAAACCAATTACTAAAAGGAATAAAAGGAACAGAAATAATAAAAAATCAAGAATACAAAAAAATAGTAAATGGATTAGACAAAGAACAATTAGAAGAAGAAATAAAAGTTCCAGAAAATTTAAATAATGTACTTAGATATTACCAAAAAACAGGATATAGATGGTTAAAAACACTTGACAAATATCATTTTGGAGGAATACTAGCAGACGACATGGGGCTTGGAAAAACTATACAAATGTTATCAGTAATAGTAGATTATGCAAAAAGTGAAAATAGAAAAGCAAGTATAGTAGTATCACCAAGTTCTCTAACACTAAACTGGCAAAATGAAGCAAATAAATTTACAAATGAATTAAAAACAATAGTTATAAGAGGAACTTTATCAGAAAGAAAAAGATTAATAGAAGAAATAGACAATTATGATTTAGTAATTACATCATATGATTTATTAAAAAGAGATATAGAAATTTATAAAGAAAAAAACTATGAATTTAAATATATAATAGCAGATGAAGCACAATACTTAAAAAATAGCAGTACAAAAAATGCAAAGGCAATAAAACAAATAAAAGCAAAGACAAGATATGCACTAACAGGAACACCAATAGAAAATTCACTTGCTGAGTTGTGGTCAATATTTGACTTTATAATGCCAGGATATTTGTTTTCATATAGAAAGTTTAAAAATATGTATGAAACACCAATTGTAAAAGAAGAAGACGAACAAACAATGGCAAAATTAAAAATGCTAATAGAACCATTCATTTTAAGAAGAAATAAAAAAGAAGTATTAACAGAATTACCGGAAAAAACAGTAACAGTATTAAATAATGAAATGAACGAAGAACAAAAAAACCTATACATATCATATTTATATAGAGCAAAACAAGAAATAGCAGAAAAAATAGAATTAGACGGATATGAAAACTCACAAATGCAGATTTTAGCAGCTTTAACAAGGCTAAGACAAATATGTTGCCACCCAAGTTTATTTATAAATGATTATAACGCAGGAAGTAGTAAATTAGAACAATGTGTAGAAATAATAGAAGAAGCAATAAATGGAGGACATAAAATATTATTATTTTCAGGATATACATCAATGTTTGAAATAATAGAAAAAGAATTAAAGAGAAGAAATATAAAATATTTTAAATTAACAGGATCAACAAAAGTGGACGAAAGAATGAGAATGGTAGATGAATTTAATGAAAATTCTAATGTTAAATTATTTTTAATATCATTAAAGGCAGGAGGAACAGGACTTAACTTAACAGGAGCAGACATGGTAATACATTACGACCCATGGTGGAATATATCCACAGAAAATCAAGCAACAGATAGAGCATATAGAATTGGACAAAAAAACAATGTACAAGTATATAAATTAATTACTAAAAATTCAATAGAAGAAAAAATATATGAATTACAAGAAAAGAAAGCGAAATTAGCAAATAGCATGTTAGACACAAAAACTAAATTTATAAATAAATTCTCAAGAGAAGAAATAATGAAATTATTTGAATAGGGACGTTTCCTTTTGCTCGAAAACGAGCAGTTGGGACACATCTAATTAAAAGTTTGTTCTAAATGAGACTAAATATCGAAAAAGAAACGTCTCCGATAGGAGTAAAAATGAAAGATTATATTACAGTTATTGGTGGTGGATTGGCAGGTTGCGAAGCAGCTTATCAAATTGCGAAAAGGAATATTAAAGTGAAATTATATGAAATGAAACCAATAAAATTTTCACCAGCACACAACAATAAAAATTTAGCAGAAATTGTATGTAGTAATTCTTTTAAATCGAATTTACTTACAAATGCCTGTGGGCTTTTAAAAGAAGAATTAAGAAAATTAGATTCTTTATTAATAAAAATTGCAGATAAAACAAGTGTTGCAGCAGGGCAAGCATTAGCAGTGGATAGAGAGAGTTTTTCTGAAAAAGTAACTGAAGTTATTGAAAATAATCCATTAATAGAAATTATTCATGAAGAAGTAGAAGATATTACAGAAATTGCAGAAGCGGGAATTGTGATTATAGCAACAGGTCCTCTTACATCAGAAGCACTAGCGAAGCAAATTGCTAATATTACAGGAGAAGATAAATTATATTTTTATGATGCAGCAGCACCAATTGTTAGTAAAGATAGTATTGATTTTAATATAGCTTTTTATGGAGATAGATATAGTGAGGAAAAGAAGAAAGACGAGACAGAGGAAGAGTGGAGAAAAAGATTAAAAGAGCAAGAAGGAAAAGAGCAAAGCTATATAAATCTTCCTATGAATAAAGAAGAATATGAGAGGTTTTGGAATGAACTTGTAAATGCAGAAGTTGTTACATTACACGAATTTGAAAAAAGAGAAATATTCGAAGGCTGTATGCCAATAGAGATTATGGCTAAAAGAGGAATTGACACTCTAAGATTTGGACCATTAAAACCAGTAGGGTTTGATGATCCAAGAACTGTTAAAAGACCATATGCTTTGGTACAATTAAGACAAGATGATAGCAGGGCAAGTATTTATAATATGGTGGGATTTCAAACAAATCTAAAATTTGGAGAACAAAAAAGAGTATTTAGCATGATACCTGGACTTCAAAATGCAGAGTTTGTAAAATATGGTGTTATGCATAGAAATACATATATTAATTCTACTAAATTATTAGATGATACATATTGTTTGAAATCTAATCCAAATATATATTTTGCAGGACAAATTACTGGAGTTGAAGGATATGTAGAATCAATTTCTTCTGGCTTAGTTGCAGCTTTAAATGCAGTAGAAGATTTTAATAATAGAAACAGTAATGAAAATGAAAGACAAAACAAAATAACATTTCCAGAAACAACTGTAATAGGAGCTTTGGCAAAATACATATCAACACCTAATAAAAAATTCCAGCCAATGAATGCAAATTTTGGAATACTTCCAGAACTTGATGGAGAAAAAATAAGAGATAAAAAAGAAAGATATAGAAAATTAGCAGAAAGAAGTTTAGATAGTTTAGAAAAAAGACTTTAGTAAAACTAAGGTCTTTTTCATAAATATTACTAAAATATTACATTTTTGTTAAAAATACAACAAATTTACATAAAACAATTGAAAAACACCCTTATATATAGTATAATTAAAGAGTATAATTATATTTGTGGGAGAGATATTATGGAAGAAATTTTAGAAAAAATAGAAAAATTAAATGAATATGCACAAATAAAAAGTGATTTAGAAAAGCAAAGGATAGATGCTAAATTTGATGAAAGAGAAGCAGAAATTGAAAGTAAAAAGAAAAACCTTAGTATGAGTATAGGGTCTATTACTGCTCCAGTATTAGAAGAAGAAATTAAACAAGCAGAAGATTCTTTAAATGCAGATAAAGCTGAATATAGTAAAAAATATGATGAGACCAAAGAAAATTTTGGAAAAGATAAAGATGAATTAAAGAATACTATTTTAATTGAATTATCTCGTTATAAAAGAAGAGAAGAAATAGAAAAAGTCAAACAAGACTTAGAAATACAAAAGGAACAGATAAATATAGAGTTCGAACAAAGAAGAGAAGAAGAACAAAAAAAGATTGATAAGTTGGAAGGTACTAAAAAAATATATATGAAATTAGCAGATGAAGCACAGACATCAATTGATAGAGCAAACGAAGATTTTAAAGCAGGACGAGTGATAGACCAAGAGAATCTAAGAATTGCAAGAGAAGATGTAAAAGCTAACAAAAATAAAGTATTTGCCATTGATACTAAAATAGATGGAATTATTTATGATTTTGAAAATGAATTTAATAAAAGAGCAGATGAATTTGACGCTCAAATGTCTGAAATTAATAGTTATAAAACAATTGAAGATCATATAGAGGAGATAAGAGATTTAGAACATTTAAGAGATAGCATAAATTCCATAAGTTTTGAAAATGTTAGTGAAATAGAGAAAAATCCTAATGTTATTAGTATTAAAGAAAGGGAAGAAAAGAAAAAGCAAGCAAGCAAACCTGATTCAACAATTGATTCAGATACAGCTACTCTGGATAGCTCAACCCCAGAACCTGATTTACAGAGTGAACCAGATATACTTGACTCAAAAACTGATTCACAACCTACCACAGATACACCTGAACCACAACCTATTCCAAATAATTCAAATCCACAACCTACTCCACAAGTTAATAGTGCAACAACTGTTACTACAACATCAGTTCCAACACAAGTTATTTTCCCAAAAATAAAAGCTATTACAATTGGAAAGGGTGTAGTTATAGAATATGAGAATGGAATGACAGATTTAACAAAGATAAAACAAAAGGCTGTTAGAAATATGTCGAAAGCTGATAGTTATACTAAATCAGAAATGATAACTGATATAGCAGGAGACTTTATGCCACTAAGTGAAGGAGTGTTAGATAAAATTGATGCAAATGTACTATATGGCCTTCAAAAAGCACTTAAATATGAAATTCCTAGAGAGCATGTAGTAGAAGTGATGAAAGAGTATATCGGAGCACTTTCAGGCATACAAGAAGCAAAAGATAAGATAAATGGTTTAATAACTTATGATAGAACGGGAATGGATTATTGGAAGCCAAAAACATTTATAGACAAAATTATAAATCATCGTTACTATAATACTATGGCAGAATATATGGAAAAAGCTAAAGATTTTGTTAATGTAGTTGCTGATGAAAAAGGAAGGACTTTAAGAAGTTTGATAACTGGAAAGAAAACAAAATTATTAGACGCAGGAAAAACCAAAGTAGATGATATTCAAAAAACAGTAGTTAATAAAGTTACAGAAGTAAAAACATCAGTACAAGAAAATGTTGAAGGAGTAAAAGGAAAAGTATCAAATACAAAACAAAAAGTTACTGATTTTAGAGAAAGTATAAAGGCTAGGATACAAGATGATGAAGAAAAAATTACACCAAGTCAAACATCAAGTTCTAGGGAACAAAGTAATGAAAATAGTAAAGATGGAGAATCAAGATAATTTAGATAAAAAAACTTTAGAAAAACTTGGAAGAAATTCCAAGTTTTTCTTGACTTATTGGTAACTACGTGATACAATAGAATTCGTTATAGTAAATTGCATGTAATATGCATTTCCGTAACGAATTAATAAAATTGTAAAATACAAAATAGGAGGTGAAATTTAAGTGCCAACAATTAATCAATTAGTAAGAAAAGGAAGACAAACAAAAACAACTAAAGCAAAAGCTCCAGCATTACGTCATGGATATAATTCTAAAAGCAAGAGATTAACAAATAGTAGATCTCCACAAAAAAGAGGAGTTTGTACAGTTGTAAAAACAGTTACACCTAAGAAGCCAAACTCAGCATTAAGAAAAGTTGCCAGAGTTAGACTATCAAATGGTTATGAAGTTATTTCTTATATCCCAGGTATAGGGCATAACTTACAAGAACACAGTGTTGTATTAATCAGAGGTGGTAGGGTAAAAGACCTTCCAGGTGTTAGATACCATATCATTAGAGGAACACTAGATACAGCAGGTGTTAAAGATAGAATGCAAGCACGTTCAAAATACGGTGCTAAAAAACCTAAAAAATAGACTTTAGGTTTAGCAAGTAAAATTAGTGCATATAATTCTTACTAAACTTAAGGTGCTTAAATTTAGAATAGATTATATAGCGCTATACGTGGAAAAGCTAAAACTTTTTACGAGTACCTAAATACTTTTTATAAAGTATTAATTAATTAAATTAAGGAGGGAAGAATAGTGCCAAGAAAAGGATATATAGCAAAAAGAGAAGTATTACCAGATCCAATGTATAATAGTAAAGTTGTTACAAAATTAGTAAACAATATTATGCTAGATGGTAAAAAATCAGTTGCTCAAAAAATAGTATATAATGCATTTGACATTATTAAAGAAAAAGAAGGAAAAGATCCTTTAGAAGTTTTTGAAGCAGCTTTAGAAAATGTTATGCCAGTCTTAGAAGTAAAAGCAAGAAGAGTAGGTGGAGCTACATACCAAGTTCCATTAGAGATTAGACCAGAAAGAAGACAAACTTTAGGATTAAGATGGTTAGTAACATATGCAAGAAATAGACATGAAAAAACAATGGCTGCAAAATTAGCAGGAGAAATAATGGATGCAGTAGCTGGAAACGGAGGAGCGTTCAAGAAAAAAGAAGATACACATAGAATGGCAGAGGCTAATAAAGCATTTGCACATTATAAATGGTAGAAGAAAGGGGGAAATATAAAAATGGCAGGAAGAGCATACCCACTAGAAAAAACAAGAAATATAGGAATAATGGCACACATTGATGCCGGAAAAACAACAACAACTGAAAGAATTCTATTTTATACAGGTAAAACACATAAAATAGGAGAAGTTCATGAAGGTGAAGCAACAATGGACTGGATGGAGCAAGAACAAGAAAGAGGTATCACAATAACATCTGCTGCTACAACATGTTTTTGGAAAAATAATAGAATAAATATTATAGACACACCAGGACACGTTGACTTTACAGTAGAAGTTCAAAGATCTCTAAGAGTTCTTGACGGAGCTGTTACAGTTTTAGCAGCAAAAGGTGGAGTTCAACCACAAACAGAAACAGTTTGGAGACAAGCTGATAAGTATCAAGTACCAAGAATGGTATATGTAAACAAAATGGACATCACAGGAGCAAACTTTATGCTTTGTGTTGACCAATTAAAAAATAGATTACATGCAAATGCTGTTCCAGTACAATTACCAATTGGAGCAGAAGACCAATTTAAAGGTATAGTAGACCTAATCAAAATGAGAGCATTTATCCATAAAGATGATTTAGGAAAAGAAATAGAAGAAACAGATATACCTGAAGATATGGTAGAGCAAGCTCAAGAGTATAGAGAGAAAATGATGGAAGCAGCAGCAGACCAAGATGAAGAATTAATGATGAAATACTTAGATGAAGGAGAATTATCAGAAGAAGAAATCAAAAAAGGTCTTCGTATTGGAACAATAGCAAACACAATAGTTCCAGTAACATGTGGTTCATCTTATAAAAACAAAGGGGTTCAAGAACTATTAAATGCAATTATAGATTATATGCCATCACCATTAGATATACCACATATCAAAGGTGTTGATTTAAGTGGTAATGAAATAGAAAGAAAAACATCTGACACAGAACCATTTGCAGCATTAGCATTCAAGATTGCAACAGACCCATTTGTTGGAAAATTATGTTTCTTTAGAGTATATTCAGGAACATTAGAATCAGGTTCTACAATATTAAACTCTAATAAGGACAAAAAAGAAAGAATAGGAAGAATTCTTCAAATGCATTCAAATCATAGAGAAGACATAGAAAAAGTATATGCTGGAGATATAGCAGCAGCAGTAGGAATGAAAGATGTTACAACTGGAGATACATTATGTGATCCAAGTAATCCAGTTATATTAGAATCTATGGAATTCCCAGATCCAGTTATTGATATAGCAATAGAGCCTAAAGATAAAGTAGCGCAAGAAAAAATGGCTATAGCTTTAGGAAAATTAGCAGAAGAAGACCCAACATTTAAAGTTCATACAAATCAAGAAACTGGACAAACAATTATAGCAGGTATGGGTGAATTACACCTAGATATAATTGTTGATAGATTAAAAAGAGAATTCAAAGTAGAATGTAATGTAGGTAAACCACAAGTTGCTTACAAAGAAACAATTAGAAACAAAGTACGTGTTCAAGGTAAATTTATTCGTCAATCTGGTGGTAAAGGACAATATGGTGATGTTTGGTTTGAAATGGAACCATTAGAGCCAGGTAAAGGAATAGAATTCGAAAGCAAAATTGTTGGAGGAGCTGTTCCTAAAGAATATATTAAACCAATTGAACAAGGTATGAGAGAAGCAGCAGAAACTGGTATCCTTGCAGGTTACCCAGTAACAGACTTTAAAGTAAGTTTAGTTGATGGTTCATACCACGAAGTTGACTCTTCAGAAATGGCATTCAAGATTGCTGCAGCTATGGCCTTCAAAGAAGGTATGAAACAAGCAAATTCAGTTATCTTAGAGCCTATTATGAAAGTTGAAATAACAGTTCCAGAAGAATATATGGGAGATGTTATAGGAGATGTAAACTCAAGACGTGGAAGACTTGAAGGTATGGATGGTAATGATGGAATGCAAGAAATACATGCATTTATACCATTATCAGAAATGTTTGGTTATGCAACTGAATTACGTTCAAGAACACAAGGTAGAGGAACATACTCAATGGAACCATCTCATTATGAAGAAGTTCCAAAATCAGTTTCTGAAGCAATTGTGTCTTCAAGAGCTAAAAAAGAATAAAAAGACTTGCATTTTTAATGAAAATGTTATAAAATGCATATGCAAAATATAATTTTGTTATTAAATTTTTAAAAATAAAATAAATTTAAGGGAGGAATTTAAAATGGCAAAGGAAAAATTTGAAAGAACGAAGCCACACGTAAATATTGGTACAATTGGTCACGTAGACCATGGTAAAACAACAACAACAGCAGCTATTACAAAATATTTATCATTATTAGGAAAAGCTAAATATGAAGCATATGATCAAATCGATGGTGCTCCAGAAGAAAAAGCAAGAGGAATCACAATCAACACAGCTCACGTAGAATATGAAACAGAAACAAGACACTATGCACACGTTGACTGTCCAGGACATGCTGACTATGTTAAAAACATGATCACAGGTGCTGCACAAATGGATGGTGCTATATTAGTTGTTTCAGCAGCTGATGGACCAATGCCTCAAACAAGAGAGCATATCTTACTTGCTAGACAAGTTGGTGTTAAATATATCGTTGTTTATTTAAATAAATGTGATATGGTTGACGACCCAGAATTATTAGAATTAGTTGAAATGGAAGTTAGAGACTTACTTTCAGAATATGGTTTCCCAGGAGATGAAGTTCCAATTATAAAAGGTTCTTCACTACAAGTTCTAGAATCTACATCAACAGATCCTAATGATGTAGTATATCAACCAATCAAAGAGTTATTAGATGCAGTTGATGACTACATCCCAACACCAGAAAGACCAGTTGATCAACCATTCTTAATGCCAGTTGAAGATGTATTCACAATTACAGGACGTGGAACAGTTGCAACAGGTAGAGTAGAAAGAGGAGAAGTTAAATTACAAGACGAAGTTGAAATTATCGGTCTTACAACAGAAAGAAAGAAAACTGTTGTTACAGGTGTAGAAATGTTCAGAAAATTATTAGACCAAGCAGAAGCTGGAGATAATATCGGTGTTCTATTAAGAGGTATTGATAGAAAAGAAATCGAAAGAGGACAAGTTCTATGTAAACCAGGAACAATACATCCACATACAAAATTCACATCAGAAGTTTATGTATTAACAAAAGAAGAAGGTGGACGTCATACACCATTCTTCAATGGATATAGACCACAATTCTATTTCAGAACAACAGACGTTACAGGTGTTATCGAATTACCTGCAGGAACAGAAATGGTTATGCCAGGAGATAACGTATCAATGACAATCGAATTAATTACACCTATCGCTATCGAAAAAGGATTAAGATTCGCTATTCGTGAAGGTGGTAGAACAGTTGGTTCAGGAGTTGTAGCTGATATAATAGAATAATTATATGTAAATAAAAATAGGGCTATTCAAATAGTCCTATTTTTATGTTTGCTTGAAACTTATGTTAATATATAATAATTAAATAAAAAATATATTAGAAATATTAATTAAATAAAGAAAATACTTGCTTTTTTTAGAAAACAATAATAAAATAAATATATCGAAAATAGAAATTAATAAAGGCAAAATGGAGGACTAAATATGAAAATATTATTAGATGCAATGGGTGGAGATAACGCACCAGATGCTAATATAAAAGGAGCAGTAGAAGCAATAAATAAAGTAAAAGCAGAAGTTGTATTAATAGGAAAAGAAGAAATAATAAGAAATAAAGTAAAAGAATTTTATGGAAAAGAAATAGAAGAAATTTCAGATAGACTAAAAATAAGAAATGCAACAGAAACAATAGAAATGGAAGATCAACCAACAATTGCAATACGCCACAAAAAAGATTCTTCTATGGTAGTAGGATTTAAAATGCTTAAAGAAGGAGAAGGAGATGTATTTATATCTGCTGGAAATTCAGGAGCATTACTTACAGGAGCAACATTAATAGTAGGAAGAATAAAAGGAATAGATAGACCAGCATTAGCAGGAATACTTCCGGCATATAAAAGTCAGTTACTTCTAATAGATGCAGGTTCAAACACAAATTGTAAACCAATAAATCTATTACAATTTGCACAGATGTCAAGTATATATTTAAAAAACACATATGGAATCAAAGCACCAGCAATAGGTTTGCTAAATATAGGAACAGAAGAAACAAAAGGAAATGATTTAGTAAAAGAAAGCTATAAATTATTAAAAGAAAACTCTGAAAAATTAGGAATAAACTTTGTTGGAAATGTAGAAGGAAGAGATGCTTTTTCAGGTAAAATAGATGCGATAGTAACAGATGGATTTACAGGAAATGTATTCTTAAAGACAACAGAAGGACTTGGAAAATTTGTAAAAACTACATTAGTAGAAAGTCTAACACATAATATATTAGCTAAAATTTTATCAATACCATCACTTCCTGCAATAAAAAGATTTTCAAAAGCAATGGATTATAAATCTTATGGAGGAGCATTATTTTTAGGAGTAAAAAAACCAGTTGTAAAAGCACATGGAAGCAGTGATAAATTATTATTTAAATATACTATAATTCAAGCAGAAAAATTCGTAGAAAACAAAGCAGTAGATAAGATGATTGAAGAATTCGAAAAGCAAAGAAAAACAGAAGAATAACATGTTTTCTGACTTAGTAGTATAAATTTAGAAAAAAAGCTGATTTTTACTTGACAAAAACAAAAACATATAATATAAATGATATATCGAAAAGAAAAAAACAAATGTATAAATCATTTGAAAACTTGAGAGGAGGTGAACTCGGAGTTATGAGTTCAGAAGAAGTATTAGAAAGAGTAAAAGGAATAATAGTTGAACAATTAGGAGTAGCTGATACAGCAGTTACAATGGAAGCATCTTTTATAGATGATTTAGGAGCTGATTCATTAGATATAGTTGAATTAGTAATGGCATTAGAAGAAGAATTTGATATAGAAATCCCAGATTCAGATGCAGAAAAAGTTGTAACAGTAGGAGATGTAGTTGACTATATAAAAGAAAATGTAAAATAGAAATAAGCCTATGATATACTTTCATAGGTCTTTTCTATTAAAAAGTATTAGAATCAAATATAAATGAATTAAGAATATTAGAATAATTCTTAAAAAAGTCTTTTAGATAAAATAGAAAATTTTTTTTATCAATATTTTGTTTAGAAATAATATTTCCTTCTAATATAGTTCGTGAATTAGTACAAACCTTAAAATAGCCTATAATATCATTTTCGTAGACAGGAGCATATAAACTTTTATTAATATAAAAATCAACTTTAATAGAGGATATTTCATCTTTTTTGACAGGTATAATAGGTGTATTGATAGTATTTATACTGAAATTAATATCAGAAGAATTACCTTTATCTATATTAAAATAATCACTATTTTCATCTTTCCAAACATCTAAATTTTTCTTAACAATATTTTCTATATCAACATATTCAAAATTATCAAAAGAATAATTAATTAATTTAGTACTATCAGAAGATCTAAAATTTTTAGTATCACATCCAAGAACAATACAAATAATATCCATGTCACCTCTTTTACAACTAGTTACTAGACATCTATTAGCACCATTTGTAAAGCCTGTTTTAACACCGTAAACGCCATCTAAATTTCCAAGAAGTTCATTAGTATTATGAATGCTCTTAGGATATCCATTAATATAAACTGTATAAGTTTTAGTTCCAACAATATTTAAAAAAGTAGAATTATTTAAAGCATAATCAGACAGTAAAGCAAGTTCATATGCAGTTGTATAATGGTTATCTGAATCTAAACCATGAGGTGTTTCAAAATGTGAATTTGTAAGGCCAAGTTCAAGAGCTTTTTTGTTCATAAGAACAGCAAAATCAGCTACACTGCCTGAGCATTCTTCAGCTAGACTAACAGCAGCATCATTACCAGAAACTAAAAGAAGTCCATAAAGTAAATCTCTAATAGTAATTTTATCATTTGCTTTAAGACCTAATCGAGAACCACCAGTAGAAGCAGCTTTTTTAGAAATAGTTACAGTTTTATCTAAATCACAGTTTTCTAAAATAATAGTAGCAGTCATTATCTTAGTTGTAGAAGCCATCTTAACTTTATTATATTCATTTTTGCCATATAAAATTTTTTTACTAGTTCTATCTAAAACAATACAAGAACGAGCATTTAAATTAAGTGAATTTTCTTCACTTGCAAAAATATATCTCACATTGAAAGTGAAAATAAAAAATAATACCAAAAAGAAAAAAGCAAACTTTTTGTAGAAATGTTTAACAAACATATTATCACCATTTAAAATATATGAATTAAATTATTTAAATATGAAAGAGAAATAATAAAAAACGTGTAAACATACGGGAAATAAAAAAAGAAATTAAATTCACATAAAATCTTGATTTTAAAATGAAAATGTAATATAATTGTAATGTAGGGTCTGTTTTCAACCATAAACTTAAAAACCTTGTTTCCGTAAGAGTTTCAAGGAAGAATTATATGGAAGAAAAAAACACAAAAAAAACCCTATTGACTAATATAGAAAAACTAGTAAAATAATATACATGAGGACTTATATAAATAAGAAGGAGAGAAAAAAATGAATCGAAAAAAATTGTTTTTAAGTGGAATAGTTTTAATAATAATAATCTTATCTACTTTAATTCCAAGTTTTGTGAATGCAGCACAAGCAGAACCATTGTATTTAGGGATAACTGAATTAAGAACAAATGATACTCCAAATTTTGGATATGCAATAGGAGATCCTTATACAAATGGAGTAGACGGATATGGAGCTAAAATTTGGAATATACAAGAACATACTGGACCAAATGAAGGAGATCCAGTAAAAGCAGACGGAAATAAAAATATATACTGTGTAAAAGCCGGAGTTGGATTTAGTGATACAAAGCTAACAGGAACTTATAACATTTTCTATGATATGAAAACCGAAAGAGATACAATAGCAGAAAATGTATCAGCATTAACAACTTTTGTAAATGGCGAAATACAAGTTGGAGATAAAACTGTAAAAACTTATGATGCATTTTTAGCTTTAGCAGATATGTTGTATTTAATAGATGATGAAAATGATGAAGCAGAAAAAGAAGCATATTTACAAGCAGCAAATATTAATCCAGGTCAATGGAAATATTATTTAACAAGAGATGATATTGCAGCAGTACAACAAGCAGCAATATGGTATTTTACAAACTTTGATGAAGAATTAGAAGGTAAATATGATAAAACAGATGAACATGATTCAGGTTGGTTATATTATACAACAAATGGAAGAAATTATAGGAGTTTATCAGATTATGAAAGACATGATACTGATGAGGGATTAATAAGACAACAACAAGCAGAAATTTTATATAGATATTTAATAAATACAGCAATAGCTAATGCAGATAAATATTCAGGAAGCACAACAGAAGAAGGAGCACCAGCAAAAGTTGATACAACAAAATTGGAATCAGAACAATCAGGCGAAAATTATATATTAGGTCCAATACACATAACAGAAAATTCTGATAGACCATATACAATAGATTTTACAGTAGAAGATGATGGAACAGAAACAAATGATTATAAATTATTAGACAGTAATAAACAAGAAGTACAAGAAGGAACAACAGTAAAAGATTTAGTAGGAGAAGATTTTTATATATCTGTACCAACAGATGATGTTTCAAAAATATCTGTAAATATAAGTATAAAATATTATAACAACAAATTAACATTATGGACATCACCAACAAATAAAGAACAACCAGTAATGATACCAGAAAAAAAAGAACAATCAGAAGATGTTGAGTTAGTTGTAACACCAGAGGAAAAAGAATTTGACTTAGCTTTAAGAAAATATATAACAAAAGTAGGAGAAACAGAATTATCAGGAGAAACATCAAGAATACCAAATATTGATGAATCTACATTACAAACAGGAACAACAGCTACATATAATCATAAAAAAGATCCAGTTTTAGTAAAAACAGGAGATATAGTTACATATAATATCACAATTTATAATGAAGGCGAAAAAGATGGTCGTGCAACTAAAATAGTAGATCAATTACCAACAGGATTAAAATTTTCAAGAGTTGTAAGTGGTAATTTTGAAATGGAATCATATGATGAAGCAGGAGATAATAGATTAACATTAGTAAGAGTAGATGGGAACACAGACAATTTACCAGCTTATACAGGATCAGGAGATCCAAGTTCTGAAACAATAACAATAGAATGTGAAGTAACAGCAGTAGCAGATGAGGTAGGAACAAAAATACTTACAAATGTTGCTTGGATTTCAGAAGAATTTGACAGTGAGGATAATGTAACAATAACAAATCAAGAAGGGCTAGACCGAGATTCAGAACCAGCAACAACACCAGATGTTAATAAAGATAATATGGAAGATTATAATGGAAATGGAAATAAAGATGATTTATCAGATTCAACATTCTATTATAAAGGACAGCAAGATGATGATGATTTTGAAAAATTAGTATTAATGCCTGAATCTTTTGACCTAAAATTGATTAAAAGAATAACACAAGTAAACAACCAAAATGTACCAGAAAGAATTGAAAGTGTTGATGTAAGCGATTTAAATACAATAGGATCAGATGGAAATCTTATTACAACAGGAAATTATGAGTTAAATAAAGATCCAGTTTCAGTTAAAAAAGGTGATATAGTTACATATACATTTAGAATATATAATGAAGGAACAATAGATGGATATGCTTCAGAAATAACAGAAGACATACCAGAAGGATTAGAATTCTTATGGTCTGAATTAGAAGGAGAAGATTTACAAAATGATCCAACACTAACAGATGAAGAAAAAGAAGCAATAGAATTTAACCAAAACTACTTATGGGGAAATTTCCAATACAATGAAACAGGAGATAGAATTATACAGATTTCAACAGATTACTTATCTAAAGAAAATGAGACAACAGTTGATGGGAATTTAATTCCAGCATTTGGAACAAATGATGGTACAAAAACAGAGGATGATATTTCATATAAAGAAGTATCAGTAAAATTAAGAGTAATATCAGATGATACATCAGGAGAAATAATAAGAAACGAAGCAGCTATAACAGAAGACACAAACAAGGATGGAGACCCAGTAGACGATAGAGATTCAAGTACAGAAGATTGGGTAAAATATGAAGATGACGAAGATTATGATAATATTATATTACAAGCCTTTGACTTAGCATTAAGAAAATTCATAGTGGCAGTAAGTGGAGATGAAGAAATAGAAGAAGGAGAATATTTAAAAGAAACTGATGGTTCATATACAAGAGAGCCAGAAGTGGATACATCATTATTAAATACAACAGATGAAAATGGAAATCTAATAACAACAGCAATATATAATCATACAAAAGAACCAGTAGGAGTACAAATAGGTGATTATGTAGTATATATGTTAAGAGTATATAATGAAGGAGAAATAAACGGATACGCTTCAGAGATAAAAGACCATTTACCACCATATTTAGAATTTGTAGATAATGAATTTAACAGACAATATGGATGGGAAGTATCAGAAGATGGAAGAACTGTAGTAACAAGATATTTAGAAAATAGCATAATAAATAAGGTAGCTTTTGATGGAGAATATATATTATCATATGAAGAAGTACCAATAATGTGTAGGGTAATAGATAGTGCACCAGTAGGTGAAAATATAACAAATATAGCAGATATAACAGAATATCAAGATGAAGAAAAGAACCCAGCAATAGATAGAGATTCAGAAGAGGATAATGTAGAGTTACCAGAAGATGAAGAACTTCCAGGATATAAAGATGAGGAAGAAGGAGAATATATACCAGGTCAAGAAGATGATGACGATTTTGAAAAGGTAATATTAAAAGAATTTGACTTAGCATTAAGAAAATTTATAACAAATGTAGATGACAAGGAAATAACAGATAGAATACCAGAAGTAAGCTATAATGAAGAGGAAGGAAAAATAGAATACAATCATACAAAAGACCCAGTACAAGTAGTAAATGGAAATATAGTAACATATACAATAAGGGTATATAATGAAGGAACAGTAGCAGGATATGCAAAAGAGATAACAGATGATATACCAGAAGGATTAGAATATTTACCAGAAAATGAGACAAATATAGAATATAGATGGGTAATGTATGATGAAGAAGGAAATGAGACAGAAGATGTAAGTGAAGTAACAAGTATAAAAACAGATTACTTATCAAAAGAACAAGAAGCTGAAGAAGGAGAGAACTTAATAGAAGCATTTAATCCAGAAGAAGGAATAAGTGAGAATAATCCAGATTATAAAGAAGTAAAAGTAGCATTTAGAGTAATAGAGCCAAATGAGTCAGATAGGGTATTGGTAAACTCAGCACAAATATCAGACGATAGCGATGAAGATGGAAACGAAGTAGAAGATATAGACTCAGTACCAGATGAATGGAATGAAGGAGAAGATGACCAAGATAAAGAATATGTAGAGTTAATATATTTTGATTTAAGTTTAAGAAAATGGGTAACACAAGCAATAGTAATAGACAAAGATGGAAATCAAAGTATAACAGAGACAGGACATGAACCATATGATGATCCAGAAGAGATAGTAAAGGTAGAGTTATATAGGAAAAACATATATGATGTAACAGTAAAATTCAGATATAAAATAAGAGTAACAAATGAAGGAGAAATAGCAGGATACGCAAAAGAGATAACAGACTATGTACCAGAAGGATTAGAATTCAGAGCAGAAGATAATCCGGGTTGGACAGACGAAGGAAATAATGTAATATCAACAAGGTTATTAGAGAATACATTATTAGAGCCGGGAGAATATGCAGAAGTAGAAGTGGTGCTAACATGGATAAACAATGAAGATAATATGGGACTAAAAGAGAATATAGCAGAGATATCAGAAGACGATAATGAATATGATGTACCAGATAGAGATTCAACACCAGATAACCAAAAAGACGGAGAAGATGATATAGATGATGCACCAGTGTTACTAGCAGTAGAGACAGGACAGGTAAGAATATACTTTACATTAGGATTTACAGTATTAATTACAATAGCAGGAGGAATATTCTTAATTAAGAAATATGTATTATAAAATAAAAATATAATATAGGAGCCTAAGAATAGAAATATTCTTGGGTTTTTCTTTTGATAAATACTTGAAATAAAAAAGATATAAAAGTGTAACAAAAACTAAAACCTAAACAGCCGTAAGGATATATATTTTTATACATATTTTACAAATAAAAAATAATTAATATATATGCTATAATATATATATATATTAAAGCAGTAGGGGATACAAATGAGAATTAGATTTAAAATATTGATTGTATTAATTTTAATAGGAATTTTATATTTATGTTTTGGATTAAAGCCAGTGGAGGCAAAACAATTGTCTACACCGCTTTATTTTGGTATTAATGAAATTAGAACTTTATCAACACCTAACTGGGGTTATGCAATAGGAGATCCTTATGCAAATGATACTGGAGGTAATGGAGCAAAATTATGGAATATTTTACAATATTCAACAAGTACATCAAATGATCCAAAAGAAGTAGATGTTTATTGTGTAAAAGCAGGTGTAGGTTTTACTAGTGGAACACATAATAGAGCTAGTTATAATTTTTCATTTGACATGTATAAAGAAAGAGATGCTATAGCTGCAAAAAGTGATACATTAAATGGATTGGTAAATGGTGACCATTATAATGAATTATTGGCATTAGCAGATTTATTGTATTTAGCAGAAGATGGTACAGAAGATTTAGAGTCATTTTTACTAAAAGCTGGAATAAATACACAAAGTTTTAGAACGACATTAACAGTAGATGAAGTAAAAGCAGTACAGCAAGCAGCAATATGGTATTTTACAAATTATGGAGAAGAAAATGACAAATATGATAAAACAGATAGTGTAGATGGAATATGGTTTTTTTATACAGAAGATGGAAGAAATTATACATCATTAAGTGATTATGGAAAATATGAAGGACAACTAGGATATATAAGACAAATGCAAGCACAAATGCTTTATAATTATTTAATAAATACAGCAAAAGAAAATGCAGGAAATTATGCAGACGAAAATAAGAATTATAAAACAAAATTAACATTATATACAGCAACAGGAGAAAAAGGTGAAGAACAGCCATTAATGGAAATTGAAAGAGAAAAGCAATTTGATTTATCACTTAGAAAATATATAACAAAAGTAAATGGAGAAAATGTAAGTATTTCAAGAGAACCAAATATTGATTTAAGTAATTTGAAAAGTGGAGCAGACACAACTGCTACATATAACCATAAAAAAGATCCAGTATTAGTAGAAACAGGAAATGTAGTAACATACAAAATCCAAGTGTATAATGAGGGAGATGTAGATGGTTATGTAAATAAAATAATAGACCAATTACCAACAGGGTTAAGATTTTCAAAAATTATTACAAGTGGATATACAGCAAGTTATGATAGCTCAAATAATATTGTGACATTTACAAGAGAAGAAAGTAATGATGATAAGTTAGTTGCATTTAACGGAAGTAGCTTGGATTCAACAACATTAGAAATTGAATGTATTGTAGATGAAACTAAAGGAAATAAAGTATTAACAAATGTAGCTTGGATTGAAGAAGAAGAGACAGTAGATGGTAAGATAATAACTAATGAAGTTGGAGATGATAGAGATTCAGAACCAGCAGATAAACCACAAGTAAATAAAGACAATATGGAAGATTACAAAGGAAATGAGAGTAATAAAGATGAACTAGAAGATAGTAACTATTATTATGAAGGACAAGAAGATGATGACGATTTTGAAAAGCTAATTTTAAAAGTAACAGGAAATTATGAATTACAAATAAAAAAGATAGATAATAATAGTAATGAAGAATTATCAGGAGCAGTATTTAAAGTAACATTACCAGGAAATGTACAAAAAAATGTAACAACAGAAGCAAATGGAATTGCAGACCTAGGAAGTATAGAAATAACTGAGACAGGAATAGATACAATAAGAGTAGAAGAAATAACAGCACCTAATGGATATAATAAATTATTTAATAGTTTTGAACTGGACATAACAAAAGAAGAAAGTAATGGTGAATATGTAGCAACAGAAGTTGACTTAAAAAACACACAAGGAAGTGGATTAGGAACAGGAAGTGTGCAAGTAGAAAATTCAGGAGGTGTGGTTACTGTAACTGTACCAAATGAAAAGATAAAAGGAAGTTATGATATTGAACTAGTAAAAACAGATAAAGAAGATGGAAGTAAATTAAATGGAGCAACATTTAAAGTAACATTACCAAATGGAGAAGAAAGACAAGTAACAACAAGTGGAGAAGGAACAGCAAGAATAGAAGAAATAGTGATAACAGAGCCAGGAACAGATACAATAAAAGTAGAAGAAATAACAGCTCCAAGTGGGTATAACAAATTATTTAATAGTTTTGAAATAAATGTAACAAAAGGAGAGAAAAGTGGAGCATATGTAGTAACAGATATAGAAATAACAGGTAGTGAAGGAAGTGGATTAGGAGAAGGAGAAATAGAGGCAAATTATAGTGATAATCTACTTACAATAACAATACCAAATGAGAAAACAAAAGGAAGTTATGATATTGAACTAATAAAAACAGATAAAGAAGATGGAAGTAAATTAAATGGAGCAACATTTAAAGTAACATTACCAAATGGAGAAGAAAGACAAGTAACAACAAGTGGAGAAGGAACAGCAAGAATAGAAGAAATAGTGATAACAGAGCCAGGAACAGATACAATAAAAGTAGAAGAAATAACAGCTCCAAGTGGGTATAACAAATTATTTAATAGTTTTGAAATAAATGTAACAAAAGGAGAGAAAAGTGGAGCATATGTAGTAACAGATATAGAAATAACAGGTAGTGAAGGAAGTGGATTAGGAGAAGGAGAAATAGAGGCAAATTATAGTGATAATCTACTTACAATAACAATACCAAATGAGAAAACAAAAGGAAGTTATGATATTGAACTAGTAAAAACAGATAAAGAAGATGGAAGTAAATTAAATGGAGCAGTATTTAAAGTAACATTACCAGATGGAACAGAAAAAGAAGTGACAACAAGTGGAGAAGGAACAGTAAGAATAGAAGGAATAGAGATAACAGAACCAGGAACAGATACAATAAAAGTAGAAGAAATAACAGCTCCTAATGGATATAATAAATTATTTAATAGTTTTGAAATAGATGTAACAAAAGGAGAGCGTAATGGAGCATATGTAGTAACAAATATAGACTTAAAAAATAGTGAAGGAAGTGGATTAGGAGAAGGAGAAATAAAGGCAAATTATAGTGATAATCTACTTACAATAACAATACCAAATGAGAAAACAAAAGGAAGTTATGATATTGAACTAATAAAAACAAATAAAGAAGATGGAAGTAAATTAAATGGAGCAGTATTTAAAGTAACATTACCAGATGGAGAAGAAAGACAAGTAACGACAAGTGGAGAAGGAACAGTAAGAATAGAAGGAATAGAGATAACAGAACCAGGAACAGATACAATAAAAGTAGAAGAAATAACAGCTCCTAATGGATATAATAAATTATTTAATAGTTTTGAAATAGATGTAACAAAAGGAGAGCGTAATGGAGCATATGTAGTAACAAATATAGACTTAAAAAATAGTGAAGGAAGTGGATTAGGAGAAGGAGAAATAAAGGCAAATTATAGTGATAATCTACTTACAATAACAATACCAAATGAGAAAACAAAAGGAAGTTATGATATTGAACTAGTAAAAACTGATAAAGAAGATGGAAGTAAATTAAATGGAGCAACATTTAAAGTAACATTACCAGATGGAACAGAAAAAGAAGTAACAACAAGTGGAGAAGGAACAGTAAGAATAGAAGGAATAGAGATAACAGAGCCAGGAACAGATACAATAAAAGTAGAAGAAATAACAGCACCAAGTGGGTATAACAAATTATTTAATAGTTTTGAAATAAACGTAACAAAAGAAGAAAGTAATGGAGAATATGTAGTAACAGATGTAAGTTCTAATAATGGAGAAGAAAACGGAGTAACAGTAGAAAATTCAGGAGGTGTGGTTACTGTAACTGTACCAAATGAGAAGATAAAAGGAAGTTATGATATTGAGTTAGAAAAAGTAGATAAGGATGATATTACTAAAAAATTAGAAGGAGCAGAATTTAAAGTAACATTACCAAGTGGAGAAGAAAAAGAAGTAACAACAGACGAAAATGGAAAAATTAGTTTAGGAAATATTAAAATTAATGACATATCTACTAAAGATGTAATAACAATAGAAGAAACGAAAGCACCAAATGGGTATAATAAAATTTTAGATACAATGACAATAGAAATAGAAAAACAATTAATAGATGGAAATTATGAATTAAAAAATGTTATTATAATAAATGGTGAAAATGAAGGAACAAAAGTAGAAACCAGTGGGAATTTTATAAAGGTAATTATATCAAATGAGAAAAAAGATTTTGACTTAGCGTTGAGAAAATTCATAGTTGCAGTAAGTGAAGATGAAAACATAGAAGAGGAAGAAATTTTAAAAAATACTGATGGAAGATATACAAGAGAGCCAATAGTAGATACATCATCATTAAATACAATAGACGAAAATACAAATATGATTACAACTGCTATTTATAATCATACAAAAGAACCAATTAAGGTAAAAAGAAATGATTATGTAATATATATGTTAAGAGTATATAATGAAGGCGAAATAGACGGATATGCAGCAGAAATAAAAGATCATTTACCACCATATTTAGAATTTGTGGACAATGAATTTAACAAACAATATGGATGGGAAATATCAGAAGATGGGAGAACGATAACAACAAGATATTTAGAAAACAGTTTAATACATAAAGCAGAAGAAAATGAAGATGGAGGATATACGTTATCATATGAAGAAGTACCAATAATGTGTAAGATAACAGACGACGCACCTGGAGAAGAAAATATAACGAATATAGCAGATATAACAGAATATCAAGATGAAGAAAAGAAACCAGTAATAGATAGGGATTCAGAAGAAGATAATGTGGATTTACCAGAAGATAAAGACCTTCCAGGATATAAAGATGAAGAAGAAGGAGAATATATACCAGGACAAGAAGATGATGACGATTTTGAAAAAGTATTTGTAGAAGTTGAAGGACAATATAATTTACAATTAATAAAAGTGGATAAAGAAAATAATAATAAGTTACAAGGTGCAACATTTAAGATAACATTACCAGAAGGAGAGGAAAAAGAATTAACAACAAATGAAGAAGGAACAGTAAGAATAGAAGGAATAGAGATAACAGCCCCAGGAATAGATACAATAAAAGTAGAAGAAATAACAGCTCCTAGTGGATACAACAAATTATTTGATAGTTTTGAAATAGATGTAACAAAGGAAGAAAACAATGGTAATTTTGTGGTAACAAATGTTGAATTGAAAAATCAACAAGGAAATGGAGCAGAAACAGAGAGAATACAAGTCGAAAACACGGATAGAATGATTACAATAACTGTACCAAATGAAAAAAGTACTTTTGACTTAGCATTGAGAAAATTCATAGTAGCAGCAAGTGGCGATGAAGAAATTGAAGAAAATGAATACTTAAAAGATGAAAATGGAATATATTTAAGAGCTCCTAAAGTAGATACATCATTATTAAATACAACAGACGAAAATGGAAATATGATAACAACAGCAATATATAATCATCCAAAAGAACCAGTAGAGGTTAAAATAGGAGATTATGTGGTATACATGTTAAGGGTATATAATGAAGGCGATGTAGATGGATACGCTTCAGAGATAAAAGACCATTTACCACCATATTTAGAATTTGTAGATAATGAATTTAACAGACAATATGG